>CACZPF010000527.1 GCA_902782975.1 uncultured Lachnospiraceae bacterium | reverse complement strand
TTCTGGGTGAACAGAACGATCTCGGAAAACAATCGGGCTGATAAGACCCGGAACCAGGGAAAAGATCTGAGTGATCTGACCCTGTACAACCTCTTTTTGTCCGGTGATACAGGGGCGTACGATGCACTGATGCTTCGCCATGGAGACAGCCTTGTTTTCTATCTGAACGGTTATCTGCATGACTGGCATTATGCTGAGGATCTCATGATCGAGGCATTTGCCCGCATCATGATCAAGAAGCCCAAACTGAAGGAGGATGCCTTCAAGGCGTATCTATATAAGACCGCACGCAATCTTGCTTCCCGTTTTCATGAAAAGCTGAGCCGGCACAGAGAATTCAGTCTCGATGAGCTCAGCGGCTGGAAACCGGAGGAGCGCAATTCCGGCGGCAGGCTCCAAGGTGACAGCAGTGCTGCTTTCAGGGGATCCGGGCCCGACACAGAGACGTTCGCAGGTGGGATCCTTCCGGAAGAAAAGCTGTTGGACCGGGAACGCAGGGAGATGCTTCATTTCTGCCTTTCCCGGATCGACCCGGAATTGAGGGAAGCCATCTGGCTTGTATACTTTGAGGATATGAGTTATGATCAGGCTGGAACTGTTATGAGAGTCAGCAAAAAAAGGATCGACCATCTTCTGACCAGAGGGAAGAAGAACCTAAAAAAAGAACTGGAGAAAGAAGGAATAACAGATGCGTTCGGATGAAGAAAGAATCGCCGCCATGCACCGGCGGGCAGCTGAACTTGAGAAGAAAAAGTGCTTTCGCCATACCCTGATCATGCAGGCTTTTGGTACAGCGGCATGCCTGGCTCTGGTGGTTCTTCTGGCAGCGGCCATGCCGGAAATAACAGCGCCCAGACTTCCTCAGACGGCACAGGAAAACATGAACGCGAGCATTTTTTCCAACAGCAGTGCGCTGAGCTTTATTGTGATCGCGGTGCTCTCATTTTTGCTTGGCGTCTCGGCTACCATTTTTTGTTTCAGGTTAAAAAAATACCGGGATGAAGAGGAACGGAAATGATTGAGATGATAGAGAATGCCGTACAGCTGATTGTACTTGGCTTCTGTGCGGTGATCGCCTTTACCCGGGCAATGTCCACCAGAGAGCGTGCGTGGTTATTGCTCGGCTTCTTTTATGCGGTCTTCTTTTTGGGAGATCTCTATTGGCTTTTTTACCTGATATTTTATGGCGGGACCCCTTCTTATTCCTTCATTCCCTACCTTAGCTGGGACGCTTCTTATCTGTTCCTGGGCCTGCTTTTGCAGTATCAGCAGGTGCTGGTTTCCTGGAAAAAGAATATCTGGATCCTGCTGTGTACTCTGGTCTTTACTGTGGGTATGTGTCTTTATTATATGTCCTTTGGTTCGTATCTGAGCAACCTTATTACCACAATTCTGATGAGTATACTGATCTGGTGCAGTCTTTCCGGATTAATGGCCGGACGGAAATTGCCAGGGACCGCTGCCAAAGCAAGCCTGTCCGGCTCCCGTATGACGGGGCCTGATGTATCCGGTGCGGTGAACAGAAACCGGGATTTATGCGTAGGGATCCTGTTTTTCTGCATGATCGAATATGCCATGTGGACTGTGACCTGTATCCTTGATATGCCATATTTTTATATTTATTATGTATTGGATGTGCTGCTGATGGTTGCCGCTGCACTGTTGATCCCTGCGGTACGAAAGGCGGTAGATAGATGAACTACATTGAGAATATCTATGTCTGTATCGCTGCTCCGCTGCTGGTCGCGATCATGTGTATGCACAGGGATAACCGCCGTCTGCTGATCTTCTTCTTTGCAGGAATGACGTCCTGCCTGCTCTCCGCATATATCAGTACGTTTTTAGCCGGCTTGTATGGGGTGGATCTGCAGTCTGCTTCTCTGGAGATCACACCGCTCGTGGAGGAGAGCATGAAGCTGCTCCCGGTACTGTTTTATATGCTTGTTTTTGAACCGACCAGGCGGCAGATCTCAGGCGGCTCCCTGATGACGGCAGCCGGTTTTGCAACATTTGAAAACGTCTGTTACCTGACAGCGAATGGAGCCGAACATCTTACGCGTCTGGTGATCCGCGGTTTTGGAACAGGATCCATGCATGTGGTCTGCGGCGCGATGACCGCGATCGGGCTGGTTTATCTGTGGGATAAGCTGTGGCTTCAGATGGCCGGGACAGTAGGGCTGCTCGCTGTGGCTATCACCTATCACGGACTCTACAATATCCTGGCATCGCAGCGGGGAATTGCTTCGACTGTCGGCTTCCTGGTCCCGGTTTTGTCAACGCTGGTGTACCTGATACTCAGACGGCATTATCCTCACATCTTTATGACGGACAGCTAAGAGACCTAAACAGAATATTTTTTTTCAAAGACCCGGGGATTCCCGGGTCTTTTTCGTATCTCTATATATAGATGGAAATAAACCGGGTTTTATATGTATCAGGAAAGGGAACTGGTTATGACATCGGAAGAAAGGATCATTTCGCTTCATGAGCGGGCGAAAACCCTGAAAAGGCGCAGGGACCGGAACATCCTGAGGGTCTGGGGGAGTGTTTGTGCCGGTCTGACGATGGTGCTGATGATCGCTGCGAGCTCCTTGAGCGGAACCTCGCATACGATCCTGAAGGGCGCTTTTACAGGGACATCCATGCTCAGTGACCGTGTAGGCGGTTATGTACTTGTAGGCGTAGTTTCCTTTGTTCTGGCCGTTTTTGTAACCGTCCTGTGTATGAGAAAACACAGAGCCGGAGAGGAACGCGGTCACCCCAAGAGAGGGGATCAAGACGAGGAACCTTTGTCGGACAAAGACGATGCAGCAAGAGGATG
>CACZPF010000526.1 GCA_902782975.1 uncultured Lachnospiraceae bacterium | reverse complement strand
CTGTGAAACTTGTTTCTGTATATTCTTGGAATGGCTGCGGAAGCCCTGAAGGTCACATCCTTGTCATCGATATTTACAAAGACAGTAGTCTGTTAGTTTTCATTCACATTCCAGACATCCGACTGCTGCAAAAGGTTTCTCATGATTTTCCTCAACAATATTATTCTCAATCGTAGTTAAATCCATCTCATAAGGTTTCAATGTCAATCTCAGGGACTTATCCCCACACCGTATTACTGTTTTTTGTATGGAACCTGAATTATTGACTACAAACAATTTGCGAGATTCCGGGAACCATGCCGCCTCTATGTTTATATTATCAGTCCAGATCATACTTTGCTTCATGATCAGAGTCTGCAACAACCGGATCTGTTCCGGAGAATAAAAAAATGATGAAAGATATACGCCCATCCCATCTCCGAAACTGTTCAACGCTGCAGCCAGCTTTCCGTTCTTCAACGCCAGTACTTTCGTTTTTTTGTTTGTCAGGAACAATCCTTCTTTTTCACGCACATGCGATTTATCGGTCATCTGCCAGCACCATTGAAGATTTATCCCCATGGTTTCAAGCTCTTTTTCCTCTGATATCTTCGGTGCAATTTTCCCATGGCTCACATAATCTCCCGGATCCATATCTACACCAAGTACATGTGCCATTCCGAAATAATGACTGTAACCGCTTCTGGCAGAAGGCTCATTAATCCCTATAAATGTACCGCCATTGTAAACCCAGCCAGTCAGCTTTTCGATCACCTCACTCGTCCATCCTTTCCCTCCGCTCCAGGCATCATTCGCACAACCAGCATTGATGATCACATGGTACCTATCAAGCGGTTTGCTTACTACATCCTGAAAATCAATAAATGAAACTTTTATCGCCATTCCGGAAAGAGCTTCCATAACATGTATCAGATCATGCATGAAAGTTTCGTGAAAATGTCCGGATAAGGTCCAAGGTCTTAATGCTCCCCAACTATGAAGTACTGCTACATGATTATTCTCTGTAAATGGACAGCATTCCTTGTGGGCCTGCTTAATGATACGAAACTCGTTTCCGATTTTCTCAATACAGTCCTGAAAATCAGGAAAATCTTCCGTCAGATGGAGATACCCACCCAGTCCAATGCGGTCAACACCCTGGCGAAGCAAAGCACGTCTGATATTTACCCAGTATCGAAGTGCCTCTTCTGCAGGAGCGCCTCCTTCCATAAATGTTGGCTTCCCTCCCAGTCCTACAGGAAACAGATAAGGATGCAGCCTGATTTCATGGATATTCGTACAGACTCCTGCGCACATTCTGGTTTCATATCCGGAAAACACACATTTGATAATCCCGTCAAACCCAATCTGCGTGAACCGTGTACCGTACGGTTCAATTCCAATCCAGCTGTCATCATAGAATACATAAGCCTTTTTCCCATAAGAATGAACAATATTAACCAGCTGCCTACCTAACGAAGTCACAAACTCATTGATATAGTCCATCCATAACCGCTTTTTTTCATCCGGAGGCATATGTGTTGAATGCAGTTTACCCTGATTGATGAAATCCTCCGAAGTCATGCGCCATCCATACTTAGCTTCAAATCCCTTAAGTGCCGGCAGGCTTACTGTAAAATCATAAGATCCCCAATCAGTAAAACGATATCTGTTGCTTTCATCCGCACCCCATATCCAGGCAAAATTGTAAAACAAGGATGTAAAACGAACTATCGAAGTTACTGGATGCAGCCTGCACCACTCATCCATCCAGCCAAGAAGATATTCAGCGGCAGAAGAATGCATCGGCTCGATTG
The DNA here is from genome assembly GCA_902782975.1 of uncultured Lachnospiraceae bacterium. Lineage (GTDB taxonomy): Bacteria > Bacillota > Clostridia > Lachnospirales > Lachnospiraceae > Blautia_A. The sequence goes on along the minus strand of CACZPF010000526.1, from coordinate 4,405 downwards.
GAACAAGATGCTCGCTGTCCCAGTGATTCGTTACATGATTATACATGGAAATCTCTTCCCACATTCGAAGCGCCAGAAAATTGACCGTATATGTATGCCATGGATCAATCCCATGAATGCACACAACTCCTTTTCCTGCTCGATATGACCATTTTTCTGCGGGAATTTCACAATTATCCGTACGGTCAAATACCTGCCACCATTCCAATGCCTCGGGAGAATCATATATTCGAAACTGTTCCGAAAAATATCCTTCCATCAAAGGCACTTCCACCTCTGTTCCCTCTGCAACAACCGGTTCAGACATCAGGAAGGTCTGCTGCCACGCTTCAGGATGATTTTTTGCCCAGTCATTATGTCCCCTGATCACACAAACAGTAGAATATACACTATAGCCGGCATCAAGGATATCCTTCGATAGTTCTGTTCCGTCACTATCCCTGACAGAATCAGCTCCCCACTTTTTTGCAAGGCGTAATGTCAGCTCCTCATAACCAGATTCTCCCGGTATTGTAAAATCTCCTTTTAACATTCTTCTTTTCCTTCTGTGAAATCTCTGTATTTCCAGGCGTAATAAAGCGCCCAATCCTGGTCATTGGCCCATGGATCCAGGTAATGTCCGGGTTTGCCATTTATTGTTTCCGGATATAGAAATGCGCAGGATGCTTCTCCATTTTCAGAAAACAGCATAAGGGATCCCCTTAATGAAGCTTCTGCCCTCTTCCTATATGTATCCTGCCCGGTAAGAAGCGTATATTTTGCCAGACAGACACCTGTCAGGACGCTCCAATAATGCGGGAATGTGTCACCATACAACCGCCGCTTACCAAACCAATATCCATCCCAATGCCGAATTGCATTCTCAAACATGTGGCAGTCCGGCTGATCTCCATTAAATAAAAGCAACAGCTCCACCATTTCTTCGGCCGTTTCAAGATATTTTGTTTCTTTGCTGCACGCGTATGCCTGCAGCAAAATGTCTGCTGCAGGAGCAACGATACTCTGTTCATAATTCACTTCAGATTTTGGAAAATCCAAACCATTTTCCATTATGTGGTCTGCATGCTGCAGCAGCATTTTTTTTAGTTCTTCCGCCTGCTCCTTTTCATCTGCCTGATTGAGTTCACAAATCACCTCTTCCGCAGGAAGACCGATAGCGTAGAAAGTCCCGCCTCCTTTGCCATAATACGTAAAAAGCACCCGGCTGCTATCCAGGAGATATTGTATATCATGTGTCAGTCTGTATACTTCCAGAAGGAAAACGCTCATCCAGGGGTAATTGTACAAGCGGTCCCATTCCCGGTTCCTGTTAACATCATTAAAAACATTCCCCGAAACCGGATCAATAAGTTCCCGATAAACAAACTTCACATACCAGTCCAGGCTCCCTCGCATTTCGCTGTTTTCATAAGCTTGATAAACGCTTTCCGTTTCCTGAAGCCAAAGCGCAATTAAAGCACCCATCCCGAGCCTTTCCCTGCCAGCATTATGATCATCCAGATGAGCATAATATCGCTTTCCTGTTTCCTGATCATAAATCAGGTAGGCACCATCCAGAATTCCACCTTTTTCCTGCTGCTTCTCTGTAATAAAACGACACCTGTTTTGGATCAATTCCTTTAAAGGAGCAGATATCCACAATCGGGCTGTCGATTTTTTCCCATTCCGTGAAAAAATCGCCTCCCATTTTCCTTTTTCTATGGATGACAAATGGCATACTGTCTTTTTTTCTCCATTCCCAAGGAATACCGGTTTATCAAACCATACTTTGCTTTCATTGAGCTTAGCTTCCGGCATTCCCGCATCTTCTGCTGGCGCCTTCCAATACAATTCCAGGCAAGCATCTTCGCCGGCAAACCAGACACCCTTATCCAGGCAAATTGTTATGGCGGGAGACCAAGCTCTCTTTTTCCGGTCAAACTCTGTCGGATCCTGTACCCAAAACCATTTAAAAGTAATACAGCATGCCTGCCCTGGATCCATTCGGAGAAGTTCCGGGTGCAGCAGGAAAGTTCCCCTGTCATTGCTCTGCTTTTTTTCATCTCGAATTAAGCTATAGGAGCTAATCTCTCCTTCTGTAACAACCATGCCCAGATGCGGGGATTCCCCTCCCATTCGCAGTGCCAGGATCCATGCGCTGCTGCCACCGCACCATATATGCGTATGACAGCAATAGTGCATGCACTCCTTTGCATCCGAATAATAATCCGGCAGGGAAACGGCTATGCCGATATCTGTCTTTTGCAGGTAAATTGGAAACGCGGTCTGGTTTATAAATCGATAACACTCAACGAATGTATCGTCCTCTTCCAGGATCCTTTTCACACTGCAAGAGATGCCGTGCGGAACATTTACGATACCCCAGAGACTTTCTTTTTTCACCCAGTTCATTGCATACCTGTCTGTTCTGCAGGCAAGCTTCCGGAGTCCGTCTTTTTCATTTGTCTCGATCACAAAAGGATTCATGTCTTCTTACCCCTTCACGGATCCGCTCATCACGCCTCCGATCACCATCTTCTGCATGGCCAGATAAAAGATCAGCAGCGGCAGCACACCCAACACCATCATAGGAAACAGACTTGTCCAGTCCGTTGAAAACTGTCCGATATTCCGGTACACTTCCTGCAGGATAACATCCTTTTCCCTCGACTGCAGAAAATAAAGCGGTCCCATAAAGTCATTCCATATCGTCAATGTATTCAGAATGGCAACCGTGGCGATTGTAGGTTTCAGAAGCGGAAACGTGATCATCCAGAAAGTTTTATAGACTCCCGCGCCATCAATTCTGGCGGCCTCCTCCAATTCCACAGGGATGGTAGATACAAAGCTCTTAAACAGGAACACAGCAAAAGGCAGGTTTACGGCAATATCCACCAGGATGACCGCGGTAAGCCTGTTCATCAAATGCAAGTCCCTGATCAGGCGATACAGGCCAAGGATAGACATCTGGTATGGGAACATGATTCCTGAAAGGATCAGCAGAAACACTCCTTTTGACCACTTTGTTTTTTCCCTGCGGTTCAGAGCATATCCACACATGGATGCTGTGATAATAATTCCGCCTACGGATACACCAGTTATGACCAGGGTATTTAAAAATGCCCTCGGATACTGCATTTTCACAAATGCTTCTTTATAGCTTTGCAGGCTGAAAGAAGTTGGCAGTGCCATTGGATAAAGAGCTGCTTCTGTTCCGGATTTAAATGTCGTCACAATCAGATAATAAACCGGTACCAGTACAAGAATAGCCAGTATTCCCAGAAGGAAATATAAAAGAATGCTACAGACTATTTTTTTCCTTTTCATTTAATCCAGCCTCCTCTCCCATTGCCTGAAAATACCTAGCAGCACCACCGCAAGCAGCATGCTGACCGCCAGGAATACCATACCAAAAGCAGATGCATACCCATAGTTCCCATCTGAAAATTTTGAGAACATCAGGGTCAGAATGGTTTCTGTCTGATGGGCAGGTCCTCCGTTTGTCGTCGCCAGAACAATATCAAATACCTTTAGCCCGGAAATCATGCCAGTGACCAGATTAATCTTGATCGCTGGTGCCAGCCCAGGTATCGTAATATGCCAAAAGCGATCCCATGCATTTGCGCCGTCCATTGCTGCCGCTTCGTAGAGATCATCGCTGATTGACTGCAGGTTCCCAAGATAGATCACCATGGCCCAGCCGAACCATTGCCATACCTCGATCAGAATGATAGACCAAAGTCCTGTTTTCCCATTTCCAAGAAAGTTAACCTTCTCAAGCCCCAAACCAGCGATAATCTGGTTAACAAATCCATAATCACTGGCAGAAAGCAGATATTTCCAAAGATAACCAACGACCAGTGTACTAAGTACAGCAGGCGTAAAATAGATAGCCCTGAAAATATTCCTGCCTTTCAGCTTTGAATTAAGGGCGACAGAAACAGGAAGTGCAATCAGGCTTTGAAGGAGAACATTAATAATGGCATATTGCAGAGTATTCATGATCCCCTTTGACAAAGTACGGTCAGAGAGCAGCTTCTTATAGTTATCCAGTCCGGAGAAGGTAATCTCCTTTGCATAATTGGTCCAGTTATAGAAGCTATACCTGGCAGTAAAAATCAGTGGAAGAATAAAAAAAATGATAAAGATGACCAATGCCGGAACAGTCATAATAAAGTAGGTGGCTGACCTGTCCGTTTTGTTCTTTTTTCTCATTGCGCGACCTCTTTCCTGCCTGAAAAGGGCAAAAAGAGAGACCGGCGCTTCATGCAGTGAGCGTCTGTATAAGCGCCGGTCTCTTCATGTTGATGATCAGACAAAGATTTCTGTACACTGTCCTTAGCGTAATTATCCAAGCAGATAGCCGCATACCTATATTTTACTGTATGAAAGGACGGTGAGATGGGAATGGCGATCTACCATTGTT
>CACZPF010000525.1 GCA_902782975.1 uncultured Lachnospiraceae bacterium | reverse complement strand
CTCTTCCACCATGGTATCCAGCACCTGAGGGAAGGTCTTGTCGATCAGAGATTCCTGCTTCCAGACATAGCGGCCTGTATGGCGTTTGTTCCAGTACAGATGCCTGCGGTTGCGGCGTGTCTCCTCAAAGCGGCCCATACAGCTTGCAAAGTGGGTCAGAATGATTTCGATATCCGGCAGATCCGGCATCCAGTCCGGATTCCAGACGACAGATATAAACCCGTCATAATTCACAGAACGCAGGGCATTCATCATATCCTTGATGGGAAGCTCGCCCTCACCGATCAGTTCCGGCTCCGCCGCTGTGCCGTTTCGCCGGAAGTCATGGATCTGTACATGCTTTACATAGGCCCCCAGGTTGGTGATCGTTTCTTCTGCGTCTTCCTTGCCGGAAACGCAGGTATCATACATCATCCAGACAGCTGCCAGCCGGTCGTCCGAAAAGTTATTCAGAAGATCTCTTAAGTGATCCGTATCTGCATAAGGACCAGTGGTTTTTACGAGAAGGCTGACCTGGGAATTTCCGAGAAGCTCCATCAGTTCACCGATCCTGATACGGCAGGCCTGCTGATCAGTTGTTTCCGTGTGAACGGAAACATACGGCGCGCCAAGGTTTGCGGCGGCTTCGACCGTTCTCGCAAATTCGACGGCAAATTCCGGATCCATAAAGTCCGCAGCTGTATCAAAGCACGGGATCTGCAGGCCCCGGGCTGCCAGATGTCTTTTTTCGCTCGAAGAGAGCTGCGGATTGGTCGGGCTTTTCTTCCCGCTGAAAATGTCATTATCTATATTATAAAGCTCAATTCCCTTCATACGGGTCTCCTGCGCTACACTGCAGAATTCTTCCCAGCTTTTCTGATTCCAGTTTTCAATGGAGAATGAAAGATTCAATGTATTTTCCTCCTGTTTTTTTAATGCCGCTCAAAACGCCCTGCTGCAAAACCTTTCTTCTCAGACTTCTTCATATACGATCTTGTTCAGTGCGCTGATATAGGCGCGGATGGACGCACCGATAATGTCGGTGGAAATACCGGTACCGGAATAAACTCTTCCGGCAGCGCGGAGTTTGACAAGGGCGCTTCCCATGGCGTTGCGGCCTTCGGTAACTGTCTGGATCTGGAAATCATCCAGCTCATAGTGGTGCCCGATCACCTGCTCGATCGCGTAGAAGGCCGCATCGATAGGGCCGTCGCCTACTCCTACCCCGCGAAGCTTTTCTCCGCCTTTATCCAGCAGGATATTTGCTGTGGCCGTAATCACATTCCCGCTGTTGATCACGTAGTTTTCGATCCGGTAGGTGGGAGAAACCTGCAGAGCCGTACTGGCCACGATGGCATCCAGCTCTTTGGTTCCCACAAACTGCTTCTTGACTGCTACCCGGCGGAAAGCTTCGTATACCTTGGCATTATCTTCTTCCGTCAGGTCATATCCAAGCTGGCGGACGACCTTGTTGACTTCAGAGATGTCGTCATTCACATCCAGCACAACGTTCAGATCGTCTCCGATGGCCACATTGCTGAAAGAAGAATTATCCTTTTCCTGCGGCTGCAGGACCCATGCCAGCTGATTGACCGCACGGTCAAGTTCTGTGGTCCGGAGGTTGATGGAAATATCCAGAGCGACTCCCTTGATCTGGACCAGATGGGCGATCTGAGAAAGAGTCGCACATCCTGCACTGATCGCCGTACATTTGATGCCGGATACACCGCACTTGACGGCGGCAGCCGAGCAGGCTGCGCTCATGTTCATGGCATCCGCGGCCTTGATATAAAGCTCTGTACCCGCGAGAGCGGGTACATTATTTTTCACATCTTCCACAAAAGCCGAAAACTCGTCCGGAAGCATAACGCCTGCCGTATCGCACAGCGTAATGGCTCCGGCGCCGGCTTCGATGGCAGCCGTGACGGCACTGTAGAGAAACTCCTTCTCTGCTCTGGTCGCATCATGGGCTGTAAACTCTACTTTTTCGCAGTAGAATCGGCATTCTGATACCGTTTCCCTGATCAGCTCCAGCATGGCAGGCGCCTTTTTATGTGCCATATATTCCATCTGAACAGGGGACACAGGCGCGATTACATTAAGAGAGGGGTAACGCGCGGATTTGATACTCTCCCAGGTCTCTTCTACCTTTCCTTCTGTGATATCTATGGCAGCGCAGATTCCTGTACTGATCAGGGACGCTATCGTTTTATTGGACAACAGACCGGCTTTTCCTCCT
>CACZPF010000524.1 GCA_902782975.1 uncultured Lachnospiraceae bacterium | reverse complement strand
AGAAAATTCAAAAAAAGGAGACAGAGAACCGTCCCCTGTCTCCTTTGGAAAGGAAAATATGGCTATTTTAAAAACTAAAATTAAATGTGGCTATGTGGAAGGTATCCCGACTGGCACAGAAGGCGTCAGCGTATTTAAAGGTGTCCCTTTTGCCGCACCGCCTCTGGGAAAACTGAGATGGCATGAGCCGGTAGAACATGAGCCCTGGGAGGGCGTTCTGAAATGTGATCGGTTTGCCCCGGCCTGCCCTCAGCAGATCGGGCCGTGGCAAGAAGAAATGAGTCCGGAAGGAGAACCTGTTGTCTTTGATGAGGACTGCCTCTATCTCAATATCTGGACGCCCGCGGAAGCACCGGGCGAAAAACTACCCGTCATGATGTGGATCTTCGGCGGCGGCGCCCAGGGAGGCTTCCCCCAGATGAAGACCTTTGACGGAGAATTCCTTGCAAAAAGAGGCGTTATTCTGATTACCATCAATTACCGCGTCAATGTATTCGGCTTTTTTGGACATCCAGAGCTGATCAGAGAAAGCGGCCACGATTCCTGTGGAAATTATGGAATTCTGGACCAGGCATTTGCTCTTAAATGGATCCACGAAAATATAGATGCCTTCGGCGGAGACCCGGACAATGTCACCGTATTCGGCCAGTCCTGCGGCGGCCGCTCTACCATCGCCATGTCCTGCTCCCCGCTTACGAAGGGCATGATCAACCGTGCCATCGTTCACAGTGCGGCAGGCCTTTCGCTTGCAGGCGGCAAGCTTACAAGAGATGATATTGCCAGAAACGGAGAGATCCTGATGGAACGGATGGGCGTTCAGACTCTGGAAGAAATGCGGGCGCTCCCGGCCGAGCAGCTTCTTAGTGATTATCTTAGGATCACGGGCAATTATCTGAACAGCGATATCCGCTTTAATATCTGCAGCGACGGATATGTCATGCCCTACGATTCCGCCGACAGCATCATGGGCGATCACTACCATGTAAAGAGCTTTATCCTCTCCCGGACTGCCAATGAAGGCGGTCTGATGGCCGTCGAAGAAGGAGACCGGATCACCCGGGAGAATCTGAAAACACTGGGGCCGCAGATCATGATGGATCAGTCACTTTCCTATATTCTGGACATGTATGAACCTGAAACCGACGAGGAAGCCAGAAAAGCATATATCGATGTGCTGACCCTGGTCATGAAGGCCGCCCAGGATGACTGGGCAGACCTGATGCTTGAAAGAAACCAGCCTGCCCCCTACACCTGCTGCTTCGGGCGCCCGGCTCCCGGCGACCGCGCCGGTGCCTACCATGGCACAGAGCTCTGGTATATCTTCGGCACGCTTAAAAAAGACTGGCGTCCGTACGAAGAGGCTGACTATGCCCTGGCCGAAAAGGCAGCTGATTACTGGGCTAACTTTGCGAGAACCGGCGATCCCAACGGTCCCGGACTCCCCAAGTGGACTCCCTATACGAAGGAAAGCCCTCTTGCCATGAGCCTGAATACCGATGAATGCTGTATGGTGGATAATGAAGATGTGTATGTTAAGAAATTAAAAGAAATCCTGTTGGAAAAAGCGGCGAACTGACCTGAATAAACACTTTTCCAAACGCCCGCCGGGCGCACAACTCAAAAAGACAGGGGACGAAGATCCGTCTCCTGTCTTTTTCCTTTATAATAGAGTCAACACATTCTTCCGCATGGTGACCGGCAGATCCTGTGCCCATTTCTTTCTCTCTTTTTTCTGCCGGCCGACTCATAACTCTTTTGCCGGGAACCGGACTTTCTCTATCTTCCCGCCCTGATGTGCTTTATGGCTTTGATACACAGATAACAGATAATGATGTCATCGATAATGACGCCGGAAAGCAGATCAACCGGCGAGACCAGATAGCCCAGCCCTATGATAGCAATAAACAGGATTCCCAGCATGGCCATGATTCCTTTGAGAATTCCACCGACCGCAGAAACTGCTGCATCTGCGATGTGTTCCCGGGATTCCTGCTGCCGGCGGAGAGTCTCTCTTTGTTTCTCTGCCTCAAACAATTCCCTTTCCTGACGAAGACGCTGCTCTTCCAGATCAAGTCTTCTCGATGCGTTCTCTGCTTCTCTGAGGCGGGCTTCATCCCGGATAATGGTTGTCCTGACGGAACGGGATATCCCGTCATCTATATATAGAGGAGCGCCGCAATAACTGCAGTAATTCACACTGTTCAGATCTGCTGCCTGTATCTCTCCTCCACATTTGGGACATGATAGATACTGAATCCTCATTTTTTCCTCCCTCATTTCTCCCACTGTTTCGTGAGCCGATTTTCCTGCTGCTTTATATAGAATCAATTATATGACAGCAGCATGAGAATAAAAATAGTGAACAGTCGAAAATAACGGAGGCTATTCCCTTTGTTTTGCGAAAAAAAGGGACAGAGGCAGGTCAGGCCGCCAGATCACGTCTGTTGTAGCAGAAAAATGCGAAAGCCGCGCCGCAGATCATGACAGCTATGGCGATGATGAGCGCATTTGCCGGTGTCCCGGCTCCGGAAAATATTTCCGATGCATTGGCATAGGAATAGGGGCCAAGATAAAGATAATCTTTCAGATCCGGCACAACTCTTCCCGTCAGGTCAAATATATAAAACAACAAGGTTATCCCGATCCCTGCACCTGTTCTGTTCTTCCCGGACAGAGAGGATATTGCAAAACAGATTCCGGCGATCTCAAGGTTCATCAGCAGCTGTCTGCTCATAAAAACCAGAAATTCCCGCGCCGGCAGCTGCTCTCCCAGAATGGCAGATCCTGCCGCATAGAAGATCCCGCAAAATACGGTAAATAGGAACAGCAAAAAAACAACAACGGCTCCTTTTACTGCCACGGTCTTGCTTCTTGTGATCGGAAGGGACAATAAAAATTCACCGGTATGCCCCTCTTCTTCTCTGGATAATATCCCGATCGCCAGGATCGCCGCAAACATTCCACTGCCCAGTCCATGAACGGTTCCGACTTCTGTCGCAAAGTATCCCTTTAATGTGGCGATACTCAATGTACTCATTCCGAAAGCATCCGAAAAAGCGCCCATATTCGAAAATGCGTCCGCCATCTGCTTCATATCACCCTGCATGCTGTCATACAGCAGAATGCAGGCCATTCCAAGGCCCCCTACGGCGAGGCCCCAGATCAGAAGAACCTTCACATTCATCCGCAGTTCTTTTAAAAATACTTTTTTCATGTATATCCCTCTTCTCAACTATCATTTCTAAACTGTTCTATAAGGCTTCTTCCCGATTCTCTTTATCAAATTTTACTGATGATGCCGTTTACAGATCTTCTTCATAAAATCTTAAAAAGGTCTCATCATCGATATCCGGTGATTCCAGCATGGTCAGTCTGCCTTCCCGCATGATCGCCGCATTCCTGCAGTATTTATTGACCTCAGGCAGCACATGGGTCGACAGAAGACAGGTGGCCCCTTCCCTTACATATTCGTAAACCAGATCAAAAAAATTCTTCTGCATCAGAGGATCCAGGCCTCCGGTCGGTTCATCAAAAATAAAAAGCTTCGGTCTGTGCTGCATGGCACATACAATGCTTACTTTCTTCCGGTTGCCAAGAGAAAGCTCCCGGATTTTTTTGTTTTTATCGACCCGGAGCCGGTCGCACAGCTTTTCCGCCTCAGCCGTGCAGTCAAGCCCTCGTACATCCGCCGCATACCGGATCACATCGGATACCCTCATTGTGCCGTAAAACCAGGCTTCAGAAGGCATATATCCGACATTTGCCAGGATCTTTTCATGATCTCTGACGCTGTCCATACCCATGATCCGGATGCTTCCCTCCTTAAATTTAAGGAACCCGAGCATGGAACGGATCGTCGTGGATTTTCCTGCCCCGTTCGGTCCCAGAAAACCAAATATGTCTCCTTCTTTCACTTTAAGCGACACATCAACTACGCCCCTGTTCTTTCCATAACTTTTTGTCAGATGATCGATTTCTATTGCGTATGCCATATGATCCCTCCTGTTATTATTCAAGGCATCGAAGCCGTTTGAAGATTCATACATTTCAATCGATGCAGAAAGTTTCGCAATCGCCTGTATATCTTACAGATACCAGAAATAAAAAACGGGAACAAGAGCTGTTCCCGTAAGATGCATATATTCGGTGGTATCCTTCACTGTTTTTGCCGGCATTCCTGAAGCTGTTCTGCAGCCTGCCCTGAAGTCATTCCTTTTTCCTGTGTTCTGTCTGAAAAAGGCGCAGTTCTTCGTTCAGTTTCTTATCATCGATTCTTCTTTTGGATCTGTAGATCAGAAATACACAGATATAAGTGACCAGAATATAGCCTGCAAAAATCAGAGTAACGAATACTTCTCTGTTAAACCACTTTCCCCAAAAGGAGACCAGGCAGTAAAGGCCTGTGCAGATCACGATCCCAAGGTACTCCCGCACTCTCAGCTGATCCGCCTCATCAAAATTTCCGAAGATGAATACCTGTATATAGCCGATTATGTAGCAGGTAAAGATCATTTCCGTCATATGAAGTATACTTGCGTCAAAAATACCATTGATTATTCTGTAAACGCAGTAAAAAAACAGGACCGCAAAAAAATACAGGCACGCTTTAAATTCTATGCCGATCTCATTGGTCAGATATCTTTCCCACCAAGTCAGTTTATCTGCCTTTTTCATGTTACCGGCCTCCCTTCAAAAGCTTTCGAAACTCTGATGCGTATCTTCTGGAAATAATGATATGCTCTCCGCCTTCCATCGTCGCATCGATCCTGTTAGAAGACAGACTCCTTAGGGAAACCACCCGGTTTACATTCAGCACCATGGATTTACTGCATCTGAAAAAACATTCATCATCCGATTCCAGCATAAATGAATTGAGAGAACCATCAATACGGAGCACTTTATCCTTTGTACAGGCGAACACCTTGTCATCTACAGACTCCAGATACAGAATCTCATCAAAGCTGACGCACACATTCTGGTCGTCGATTTTTCCCCAGAGCTTATTGCCTTCACTTTGAAGTATGCCGATAATTCTGCTGATGACAGAGTTTCCTTCTCTGTAGCGGATGACAACACTCTCATCACCTTCTGTTATTTTTTGTATATCGACTTTCATATTTCTTTCGGGAAACAGGTGACGAAGGAGACAGGGGACGGTTCTCTGTCTCCTTTTTTTGAAAATTCTGAAAAAGGAGACAGAGAACCGTCCCCTGTCTCCTTCGTCACCTGTCTCCTACCCTTCTTAGAATGATATAGGAAGAAATGCGGCGGCCACAGCCAGCAGGACAGCGGGCAAAAGGTTGGCCACCCGGATTTTTTTGCCCCAGATCAGATTAATGCCGACACAGAAGATCAGGACATTGCCCACAAGAGAAAGGTATCCCATGGCAGCATCGGTCATCAGAGGTTTGATGACACCGGCAAGAAGCGTGATCGCACCTTCCCAGATGAAAACCGGGATCGCGGAAAAAACGCATCCCTTTCCCAGAGAGCAGGTCATGACCATGATGATGATCAGGTCGAGGACCGCCTTGGCTCCCAGAGTCGTCCAGTCCCCGGCGATCCCGTCCTGCACAGCACCTACGATTGCCATGGCGCCGATACATACCGTCAGGGAAGCCGTTACAAATCCGTTGACAAAGCCTGCGTCTTTTGCGTTGCCCGTCTTCTGTTTCAGCCATTCCCCGAATCGTTCAAATCCATGCTCGATATTAATGATTTCTCCGATCAGCCCGCCCAGTGCAAGACAGATGACGACCAGCATGGCTCCTCCGTCGGGGAAAAATTCGTTATGAAGCATATAATTCATGGCACCGGAAATACCGATAAACAAGGTACCGACGCCGCAGGCCATGGTCAGCGTTTCCTGATGCCGGTCCTGCAGAAGTTTTCCAAAAAAGTGGCCGCAGAGGCCGCCAATGATGATAACACCTGTATTAATAAGAGTTCCTGTCATTATTTATTCCTGTTCTGTCTTAAGTTTCCTATCTTTTATATTCCCGGTCTCTTATTTCGATTCGCAGTGTTTAAGACACCAGGGGAACAAAAAAACAATATAAAAAACCTGCAGGAAGCAGGAAATGAATGTGCCTGCGCGTCCTTCGATCAAATTCTTAAGCAGATTACATACGATCAGACTCACTGCATAATAGCTCAAAAGGCCTGTACAGATACGGGTCAGTTTCCAAGATACAGAAAGATTTTCCGTTGAAAAATCTACGAATCTTCTTTCCAGAATCCAGCCTGTCAGAAATCCCGCACAGTAGCCCACTCCTTTAAAGGTATCATTAGCCATCTTGGCGCCATCAACGATCAATGCGCCGGCAGCGTCATAATCAGCCGGATACGGTTTGAACGCTGCATACACAACCACTGCAACAGAAATTGCTATTCCAATACATACAACGATCCAGTCTTTTTGCGGATTGGCGCTGACCCATCTCATCACCAGGCAGATCAGCCACATGACAAGGAGTCCGGTTCCTGCCCCCACCAGCACATCCTGTGGTGTATGTACTCCGAGAAAATTACGGCTGAAAGCTACCAGAATAACGATAATTCCCAGCGTGATCCGAAGCCCCCGGGGCTGGTCTTTTCGCACTGCACCCCCGCCAAATACAGAAGCTGCATTCATTGTATGGCCGCTGGGAAAAGAATAACCTGTGGCCGTTGTAAGAGCCTTTGCTTCCGGCATGATCATATCATTTCTGATCCACGGCCTGTAGACACAGGCTGTCACTTTCAGGAAGCCGTTTACGATCCTGTTTGCGCTCCAGCCCATCAGCAGATAGCTGCCCAGTCCTTTATCCATTGCCCAGTAAATGACAGCCATCACCACCATTACCGTACTGAGTTCTCCCAAAAAGGTCATTTTAGAGAAGAAATCCACCAAAAATCCCCCCGAAGTTTCACGGAAATTCTGCAGCAAAAGTAAATAATCAAGGTCCATATTCTGTCTCCTTTCTTCTGTCGGGGCTCCCCGGGCGTAGTTTTTATCAGACCTGATCCGGAAGAACTGCCAAGTGACTTTGTTTCTAATTTTCT
>CACZPF010000523.1 GCA_902782975.1 uncultured Lachnospiraceae bacterium | reverse complement strand
CCTTCGCCGATGGCAAAGATGTCGTTCGGTTCCTGGTCCGGTCTATAGGGGATGCCGATACCGCCGGAAAGGTTGATAAAATCAATATGTGCGCCGGTTTCTTTCTGAAGCCGGACAGCCAGTTCAAACATGATACCGGCCAGCATCGGATAATACTCGTTGGTCACGGTGTTGCTGGCAAGGAAGGCGTGAATGCCAAAACGTTTCGCACCTTTAGATTTCAGAATGCGGAATGCCTCAAAAATCTGCTCCTCTGTCATGCCGTATTTGGCGTCGCCGGGATTATCCATGATCGCGTTGCTGATCGTAAACACGCCGCCAGGGTTAAAACGGCAGCTGATCGTTTCGGGAATATATCCAAGTGCGTCCTCTAAAAATGGAATATGCGTAATATCATCCAGATTGATGATGCCGCCGAGTTCATTGGCAAAGCAGAATTCTTCCGCAGGGGTATCATTGGAAGAGAACATGATATCATGATTTTTGCAGCCGATGGCATTGGCGATCATCAGTTCCGTCAGGGAAGAGCAGTCACAGCCGCAGCCGCACGCCTGCATGATTTGGATCAGATAAGGATTGGGAGCTGCCTTGACGGCAAAATATTCCCGGAATCCCGGATTCCAGGCAAAGGCCTGCTTCAGCGCCTCTGCGTTGCTGCGGATCCCTTTCTCATCATACAGATGAAAAGGAGTCGGGTATGCAGCGGTGATTTCTTTTAACTTGTCGAGGGTAACAAAAGGCACTTTTTTCATTTCTGTCTTCTCCTGTTGTCTTATTTTGTGGGCAGCTGCGAAACTACCTGCTTTGATGGAAATGCCTGAAAATGCAGGCCATGCAATCTCAGCATCGAGTTTTGCACTTGCCAATCTCTTTTTCTGTGTGTTTCTTTTTCTGTGTGTTTCTTCTTCTGTGTGTTTTTTTCTGTCTGTGGTTTCCGGTTACTGTACGTGCGTATGGGTAAACAGATGGTCCTGGCAGTACTCATAATTGCCGTTGCATCTGGAGCAGAAGCGGAATTCCAGATTCGGATCATCCTCTTCGGTACGTCCGCAGATAGCGCATTTATGCTTTGTCACTGAAGAACGGCCGGAATTGGTCCTTCCCTGCGGCTCCATGGCCTTTCGGAATTCGTATCTGCGTTTGACCTGCCTGGGATCGATGCGGCTCCTGTCCCGGGTGGACAGGAAGAACAGGATGTAATTAAACAGGGACGCGATGACAGGAACGATAAAGACCCATGCACCTGCCTGCAGATATTTGATCATCTCGTAAACCAGCATGGCAACATATACGATAGCCATCCACTTCATCTTGATCGGGATCACGAAGAACAGCAGGACCTGCATATCGGGATAGATCGTTGCGAAAGCCAGGAATACGGAAAGGCTGATATAATAGGTACTGAAAATATTGAATCCCAGGTAATCATATATACCGTGGGTAATAAAATACATGATAAAAGCGCCGATAATGGTAAAAATGAGGCCTGAAAAGATATACAGGGTATAGCGGAAAGATCCCCAGGTCCTTTCAAGCGCATTGCCTAAAGGATAGTAAAAAAACACGATGGAGATCATAAACATAAATAAACTGGTCTGAGACGGGGGTGAGAGGACCCAGGTCACCAGACGCCAGACCTGTCCGCGAAGGATCATGGCGACATTTAAATTCAGCATCGACATGATCTGCGGGGAAAACATCTGAAGAATATAGCCGATGACATAGCAGGCAATGATATAAATGGTCAGGTTGGGTATCCCGAACCTGCCGAATTTTCTTTCAAGCTTATCGATCCATTTCATAGTACGTTCTTCTTTCTCTGAGATTTTGTCTCCTGGTCTGCCCCTTTCTGCCGGGGCTTTGGGATTGCAGATTCAGAGTAATTATAGTGAAGGGGGAAAAATTTGTCAATTACAGAGGATTTTGTTTACAAAAATTTTCGATTTGTTATAATGGGAACACAATCATGAAATGAAAGGAATTTTAAAATCATGCAGGAACGTTTAATGGAAATCCTGGCGGATATTCGCCCCGATGTCGATTTTGAGATGGAGACCCAGCTGATCACAGATGGTATCCTGGAGTCTTTTGATATTGTCTCTCTCGTAGGAGAACTGGAAGACGAATTTGATATTAAGATCCGTCCCAAGGACCTGGTGCCGGAAAACTTTAATTCTGTGGAACAGATGATGGAAATGATCAGCCGTCTTGAGGAGGAATAAAACGTGGATCTGTTTTCCTACCTGAGAAGCGGCAGTATCCGGACCCCGGCTTACTTTTTTGATGCAGAAGAATTCAGGAAACGATGCCGATATGTACACAGTGTTCTTAAGGAAGGTATCCCGCTGTGCTTTTCCGTCAAGGCCAACCCCTTCCTGGTGGATCCGGGGAGGGATACGCTGGAACGGTTTGAGGCCTGCAGCCCCGGTGAACTATCCTACCTGATCGACAGGAAGATTCCCGGCGGGAAGATCATTTATTCCGGCGTGGTCAAGCAGGAGGAGGATATCCGGAAAGCACTGGATCATGATGTCCTTTATATCACGGCAGAAAGTACCGGCCAGTTTGAAAAAATCTGCGCCGTACTCCGTGAAAAAGAAGGGAAGAAGATCCGTCTCCTTTTAAGAGCGACTTCCGGCAATCAGTTCGGGATGGACCGGGAGGCCATGTGCACGATTCTGAAAAACAGAGGATCGTACCCGGACATTACATTTTCCGGGATCCACTATTATTCCGGGACGCAGAAGATGACGGCGCGCAAAGTGTCAAAAGATCTGGAACGCCTTAAAAACCTGCTGGAAGTGCTGAAGGATACCTGCGGATACGAGCCGGATCTTGTAGAGTACGGGCCCGGGCTTGGCACCGAGTATTTTAAAGAAAACCATGAAGAATGTGACGAAGCCCTTCTGAAGGAGACGGCAGAGATCCTGAATGAGTTCGCTGCCCACTATCCGCTCGGAATCGAGATGGGCAGATTCCTTGCTGCCTCCTCGGGTTATTATGTGACAAAGATCACGGACTGTAAGGTTAATGAGGCAGATCGCTATGTTTTATGCGACGGCGGAATTCATCAGATCCGCTATTTTGGACAGAATATGGCTATGCAGATCCCGCCTCTGGAACTTCTTAAAATGCAGGACGCCAAAGCCCTGCGGCAGGATGAAAATACCCCGCTGTCCGGAACGGTTGCCCCGCAGCATGCCGGAAATGCCCCGCTGTCCGGAACGGATGCCCCGCTGCAGGCCGGAAATGCCCTGCAGCAAGGATCAGATGCTCTGCATCCATCAGAAACGGCTCCTGCCGTTCTTTGCGGCAGCCTCTGCACAACAGCCGACGTCCTGGTAAGGGAGGTCAGCCTTCCGGATGCGGCGCCGGGAGATTATCTTGTTTTCGGAAAATGCGGCGCCTACTCAGCTACGGAACCCGGCGTTCTTTTCCTCCTTCGTGATCTGCCGTCTGTCTACCTGATGCAGGAGAACGGTCCGGTTCTGGTAAGGAAGGCTTTGCCATCCTGGAGGCTGGTATGAGGTTTCTGTCATTCCCCTTCTGGGTGTTTTTTCTGATCGCCGTCCTTTTTTACTACCTCCCGGGGAAAAAAGGCCAGTGGATCCGTCTTCTGATCGTAAGTCTTTTGTTTGACCTCCTCAGCTGCCGGGAAAACATCGTTTTTCTTTTGCTTGCCTCATTTCTGGTATGGTTTTCTGCCAGGCAGATCCGGAAGAATCAGGAAAAAGAAGTCCGGCTGGTACGGGAGAACAAAGGCGTCTGGGAGAAGGACGAGCGGAAACAGTTCAAAAAGAGTATGGAGAAGAAAAGAAAGCTTCTCCTGTCCCTGACCCTTGTGCTGATTTTCGGCATTCTTGCCTTCTTTAAATATGGAGGAAGTGGTCTTCTGCTTCCTCTTGGAATTTCTTTTTACACCTTCCAGGCTGCGGGGTATCTGATCGATGTTTACTGGGAAAAGGTAACACCGGAGGAGAACCCGTTCCGTCTGCTTTTGTTTCTCAGCTTCTTTCCGCAGATCATCCAGGGTCCGATCGCCTTCTACAGCGACCTGGCAGGCCAGCTCTACCAGGAACGGTCCTTTTCGGGGGAAGATTTTTATGAAGGCATGCGGCGCATCCTCTGGGGAGCGTTCAAAAAACTGGTGATCGCGGACCGCCTGGTAAAACTGGTAACCTTTGCTTCGGGTGCAGAGGAGAGGACCGGCAGTCTTGTCGTGATCGGTGTCCTGGCTTATGCAGTCCAGCTGTATACGGATTTTTCGGGAGGCATCGATATAGCGGCGGGAATCGGAAGAATCTTCGGCATTCGGATGGCGGAAAACTTCCGGCAGCCTTATTTTTCCAGATCCCTGGCGGAATACTGGCACAGATGGCATATCACACTGGGAAACTGGGTGAGGACCTATGTGTTTTATCCGCTTTCCATCTCCTCATTTTCCCTGAGATCCGGCAAGTGGCTGAAGAAAAAGAACCTGGTCCACTTAAGCCGTGTCCTGCCGACGGGGGTGTGCTCTCTTGTCACCTTTCTGATCATCGGCATCTGGCACGGACGGGGAAGCCAGTACCTGCTGTTCGGCCTGTTTAACGGTCTTGTCATCCTCCTGTCGGAACTGATCGCGCCGGTACGGGAGAAGGCAGCCAAAAACCTTGGCCTTTTAAAGGAAAGGAAAAGGACCGTCCTGCTGTCTGTTGTCTTTACATTTCTTCTGGTGGCAGCAGGTTATTATTTTGATCTTGCCAAAAGTGGAACAGAAGCCCTGCAGATGTTTGTTCTTACGTGCAGGGATTTTCGTCCCGGGCAGATCTTCTCGCCGGACCTGTATTTAGAAGCCGGACTATACGCGGCAGACTATGCAGCCATCCTTGTGGGCATGGCTGTGGTGTTTGTAGATTCTTACCTGAAAGAGAACAAAAAATACCCGCTGACAGCATTCCTCGAAAAAAAAGGCTCTGTATGGAAGGGAACCTTCCTGTTCGTAGTCTTACTGGTCGTGCTGATCTTCGGCTACTATGGACCGGGAATGGATCCTGCCGGGTTTGTGTATATGCAGTTTTGATAAGCAGCAGGCAGCCGGGTCCTGGCTGCAGTTGAAAGGAATTTTGTTTATTATATGTCTCAAAAAAAGAAAAAGAGGTTTGTCTGGATAAGATTTGCCATCGTCTGTCTGCTGGTCCTCATGGTTGTCAGCCGTCTTTCCATGGCTTCGGATCTTACATCCCTTGTCAATACGAAAGGTTTTTACCGGGAACCGGAGAATACACTGGATGTCTGCTTTGTGGGGCCGAGCGAATTCTATGCCAATTTCAGCCCGACAAAAGCCTGGGAGGAGTTCGGCTTTACGTCCTACTCCCTCGCACTGGCCGGAATCCCTGCCAGCATGCATAAATCCATGCTGAAAGAGGTCATGAAAAGGCAGGATCCATCCCTCGTGGTATTTGAGATCAATGGTTATATCCAGAGGGATACTTATTATGAGAGAAAAGAAAAGATCCGTTCCTGGCTGGACACGATCCCCTGGTCGGAAAATAAAATAGAAGCGATCCGGGACCTGACACCGCCTGAAGAGTGGTATACCTTCCTGTTTCCGCTGGCCGCCTATCACAATAACTGGCAAGATCCCGGCATCTGCTTTGCCTCGGAGGCCGTCCGCCTCAATATGCTGACAGCTGAAGGTTCGTTCATGAAGGGGTATTCGACCTGCTCCCAGGCGGACCCTGCGGTGCCGGATGCCAAAATCAAAAAGATTTATTTTACGGACAAATCAAGAAGTTATCTGCAGGACCTCCTGGATACCTGCCACGACATGGGCCTTACGCAGGTTCTGTTTATCCGCTGCCCCCATGGCAGAGCATTCAAAAACCCAGAGGTACTGGAGGATATACAAACGATGGTCGAGGACGCAGGGTACAGTTACCTGAACCTGAATGAATCCTATGATGAACTGGGCTTGGACCGGACGAGGGATTTTTACAATGCAGATCATCTGAATGTCCTGGGCATGAAAAAATTTACGGCCTGGCTCGGACAGTATATAACGGATCATTTTGACCTGAGAAGGAATTACAGCCAGGAAACAACGGACTACTGGAATATGTGTGCCGGCAAGACCGATACGATCCTCGATGAATGTGAGAAGGATTTGAAAAACGGTATTTCCAGGTGGTATTTTGAGAGCTCTGCCTATATTAAAATGCCGGAAAATCCAAGTGACTGGGACGTATGACATTCATTTCCCAGGTGGACAAAAAGGAGCGCTTTATTATGATGAAAAAGAAATCGGTCATTGCCATGAGCGGCGGTGTGGACAGCTCCGTAGCCGCCCTCCTTACCAAAGAAGAGGGTGACCAGTGCATCGGCGTGACGATGAAGCTTTTTGATAACCAGGACATCGGCGAAATAAAGGATAAGGCATGCTGTTCTCTGGAGGACGCCGAGGATGCCAGAAGAGTGGCCTTTAAGATCGGCATCCCTCATTATGTATTTAATTTCACGGACCGTTTCAGACAGGAGGTCATGGACCGCTTTGCCGAGGCCTATCTGGAGGGAAAGACTCCCAACCCCTGCATCGACTGCAACCGGTATCTGAAATTTGACAGGCTTTTAAAGAGAATGTACGAACTCCGGTACGATTATATCGTGACCGGCCACTATGCCAGGATCGATTATGATCTGGACAGCGGGCGGTATCTTCTGAAAAAAGCCCTGGATCCCAATAAGGATCAGTCCTATGTTCTGTATACCCTGACCCAGGAACAGCTTTCCCATATAAAATTTCCCCTGGGAAGCCTTACCAAGGATCAGGTCCGCAAGATTGCGGAGGAACATGGATTTGTCAATGCAAAGAAGCACGACAGCCAGGATATCTGCTTTGTCCCGGACGGGGACTATGCGAAATTCATCGAGCTTCACACGGGCAAAACAACGCAGGCCGGTGATTTTGTGGATGCAGAAGGAAACGTTCTTGGCGAACACCGCGGCATCATCCACTATACCATCGGCCAGAGAAGAGGACT
>CACZPF010000522.1 GCA_902782975.1 uncultured Lachnospiraceae bacterium | reverse complement strand
TTTTTTGCAGACCGGTATCGGTCTGTCCAGAGCATACATCTCAAGATGATTCAGAAGCAGCCGGATATTCTTCTCGTAAAAAGCGACCCATTCCGGCTCGCAGCGGCTGCTGTGGCCGTTTTCAAGCAGCAGCCCCGGCACATCGCAGTGAAAGGCGGCATAGCCGCACTCACCTTTTTCATTCCAGGATGCGATGGGATAGGGAATGTCAAGTGCAAGAGCTGCAGCTCTGGCCCGCTGCGTCACCTTTTCCGCCTTTGGAAAGAAGAGGCACGGTGTCAGCGGTTCCGTGGTGCCGCCGCTGTGAAGGTCACACAGAAAGTCAAGCTGCGGGAATATTTCCTTTACAAAAAAATCCGCAATCTTAAGCCCCGTCGTCCCATTGGGATCTCCGGGATAATCTCCGTTCAGATTTACATTATCCTCCGGGATACGGGCATTGCTTTTTGCCCAGAAGCCGCTGGTATTCACACAGTGGATCAGGATCAGATTACCGCACAGCTTCTGCGGATCCAGATCCCTGGCAATGTGAATGACCGCCGGTGTGCCCGGATATTCGCCGCTGTGAATCTGTGCCGAAATCAGCACAGTCTTTCCTTCCTTTGCACCCGCAATCAGCGTGGCGGGCATTTCATACCCCGGAACATTCGGCGTAATGATCACCTGCTTTTTTTCTCCGGGTTCCAGATTATATCCACAGATACTCCACATACTCATTCCTCTCTTTCTGATAAACAATAGTAAAATATTTGACTCAAAAGGAACATGCCTATCTTATCACACGAATTTCCAGCAGGCAATCTCGTGCTCCGGCTCTACCTGCGTTAAAGGCGGAATTTCCTTTGTACAGCGCTCCTGTACGCCGTCACAGCGATTACAGAAAGGACATCCCTTTGGGGCATTTAATGGACTGGGCGCTTCCGAATCGATACTCCTGATCGGGACGCTGAAATCCATATCGACTGAAAAAATCGATTCCTTCAGCGCCTTCGTATAGGGATGCATCGTCCCGTGCCCCAGCAGTCTGCTTGGCACAATCTTTCTGCATCTTTCTTATGCTGGCAGCCGGCGGCTGGCAATATGAAACACAATAAAAGAAGCAGAAAAACACTTATTCTCTTCCATGCTGTCATATCTGTTTCCTCCATTTCATGCCTGCTTCTGATGATTCCTTTCGATGCCATTGACTGTCAGGTATGCGCTCGTTTGAGCACGGTGCCCTTCTGACAGTCTTATCACACAAATCAGGTAGGGAAGTGCCTTTCTTCCCTGTCCGCACGCGAGTCGCCGGTCACCGCCGGTGACATCTTGCTTTCGGCGGCTCAGAACATAAAAAAAGCCCGAAATCCGGGCCTTTTAACAGAGAAGGATGATAATACTCTTCTGTCTGCTTTTCATATCCCCTGACCGGATAGAGCAAATCTCACCAACTATCCGATTCTCATGCTCAATACACAAAAAGCTCCGAATACTCGGAGCCATTTACATGCAGGGTATAGTTTTCCTATCACGTCCTTCTGCTGTGGCCCGCAGCTCATAGGATGCTAAAACAAGCCGGTATTCTGGCTTGGAGGTCTGCATGCTTTTCCGTCTTCCCGTTTCCAGTGACATAAATGGAAAAGCACTCGCTCCTTACAGCAGCGGCACTGCACAGGATTTTCACCTGTTTCCCGTTTAAAGATTCCACCCAGGCGACTATAGCAACCGCCAGAATACTTCTGACAATGACTATAAAACCGGGGCAATCTCACTTGTTCTAATTATCAATATCTTATCATTCAGGTTAGATGCTGTCAACAAAAAAAGAGCCGCGAATCATGAAGGATTCCCGGCTGGTTTTCTGATAAATTTGCTGTTGTCCAGTGACGTGTTTAGACGGCACGGTCAGATCAGCGCCGTACTGAAATATCTTTCGGCGCGGTCGGCCAGTATCGTGGCGATGTTCTTGTCTTTTCCGTATTTTTCCGCCATCTTTTTTGCAGCCCAGACATTGGCTCCGGAAGAAGTCCCGACCAGCAGGCCCTGCACTCTGGCAAGTTCGCGTGCTGTCTGAATGGCATCCTCATCTGACACTTCTATGATATCGGTAATGATCGAAGTGTCGAGAATATCCGGAATAAAGCCATCTCCGATTCCCTGGATCTGATGCAGTCCAGGTTCATCTCCCAGCAGTGCGGAAACATTTTTCGGTTCAACTGCCACGATCTTACAATCCGGGTTCTGTTCCAGCAGATATTGTGCCACACCCTGCAGGGTTCCGCCGCTGCCTATCCCGGATACATAGACGTCTATCCTTTTTCCCAGCTGCTCAACAAGCTCCACGGCCGTCGTTCGATAATGCATTTCAGGATTTGCCGGATTCTGAAACTGCTGGGGCACAAAGTAATCCGGAGAACTTTCCGCGATCTCCAGTGCTTTATCAACAGCGCCGCCGATACTGAGGCGGGGATCTGTCAGAACCAGTTCTGCCCCCAGAGCGTGAATGATCTTCTTGCGCTCTTCACTCATATTTTCCGGCATAACTATGATTACACGATATCCTTTTCTGACTCCACAAAGTGCCAGTCCGATGCCCGTATTTCCGGAAGTAGGCTCAATAATCGTCATTCCAGGTCTCAAACGGCCATCTTTCTCGGCCGCTTCTATCATATTCAAAGCGATCCGGTCTTTGATACTGCCGCCAGGATTTAAAAATTCAGCCTTGGCATAAATAGGCAGACCTGTCGTCTGTTCCAGACTGATCAGCGGAGTATTCCCGATCAGATCCAGCACATTTGTGTAATACATTTTCTGATTCCCCCGTCTCTCTGCTTCCTGCGATCAATCCCACAGCTGTACATATCCATCTTCGCCGTCAGCTACATAGTATGCTTTGTTGTCTTCGGATTTAATATAGATATTCGTTACCGTCTTACCGGCTGCTTTTTCATTCACAAGCTTTATGATCTCGTCAAGAGCGATCTCGCCGCCCATCTTGGACTGGATGGTAATGGCAGGAGCAGATTCTTTCTTCTTAGAGCGTACAACAGCTTTCTTTTCAACCTGTTTTCCGGCCTGCTTCTCCATTGTTTTTTCTACCTGTGCTTCTACCTTCTTGACCGCTTCCTTTACAGATTTTCCAGCTGTATCAACTACTGCTGCCACTTCTTTGACTACCTCTTCCGGTTTTACTTTTTTGGTGCGGCGGGCAGGCTTTTTGGTCTCTTCTGCTGCAGCTGCGGTTTCAGTTGCTGGATTCTCGATAACTTTTTTGGTTCTTGGCATAATATATTCCTCCTTGAAATTTTATACCATAATACCATCTATCCGTATTTGAGACAACAGAAAATTTTAAAAAAGACAGGAGACAAGGGACGGTTCTCTGTCTCCTCCCTGTCTCCTTCTCTCTATTCGTGGATAAACATGTGGGTATGTGTGCTGCCATCATGTGTATGGGTTATTACATGCATAAGAGAAAGGGGCAGTTCAAGATCGTGCGCTTCCAGAAGTTCTCTGTTTCTCAGCACTTCCAGCGAAGGGCCGTCAAAGATAATCTTTCCTTCACTCAGCAATACCGTTCTCGTACAGGTGTCTTTAATGAAGTCCAGATCGTGGCTTGCAATGATCCTGGTTCCTTTCAGTTCGTTGATCAGGTGGATCAGATTGCGGCGGTTTTTTGGATCCAACGCGGCGGAAGGTTCGTCCATCAGGATTACTTCAGGATTCATGGAAAGAATTGTCGCAATAGCTGCCCGCTTTTTTTCACCGCCGGACAGTTTATAGATGGACTTATCCCTCAGATGTTCTATATGTACCTCGGCAAGAGCCTTGTCTACCCTCCGCTTTACTTCATCCTCTGAAAGACCATAATTGCGCGGAGCAAAGGCCACATCCTCCGCTACCGTCGTCATAAACAGCTGGCTGTCGGAATCCTGAAATACATATCCTGTTTTCGAACGGATATGCTCCAGTGTCTTCTTCCCCAGCAGCTCTCCGGCGATCCGTATCTCTCCTTCATAATTCAGGTCCAGTCCTACAAGAAGGCGGAGAAAGGTTGATTTTCCGGCGCCGTTCGCTCCGATCAGCCCGATCGTTTCGCCTTTTTCTGCATGAAAACATATATCCGAAAGAATCAGGCCTGCCTGATCATAGGCAAAATTCAGGTGATCCACATCTATCATTCTGTTATCATTCATTCTGTTATCATTCATCCTGTTATCATTCATCCTGTTATCATTCATCCTTCTATCATTCACTCTGTTATCACTCGTTCTGCTATCATTCGTCCTGCTGCCATTCTATGCTTTTCTTCTGGCTTTGACTGTTAAACAAACAGCTTTCCTATCAGTTCTGTAACATTGCCATATCGCAAAGCAACAAGCAGCAAGGTCCAGAAAAGGAACCATAACCAGTCCGTTCCTCTCATCTTCCCCTGATGAGCAGGATAAAACTCACCTCTGAATCCGCGCAGACACATACTCTGATAAACTCTCTCCGCACGGTCCATACTTCTTAACAGCATCTGCCCGGCCAGAGAACCCCATGCGTTCACAGCAATTCCCTTCTGTCCCGGAGCGCGGAGACTGTATGCTGTCACGACCCGCCTGGCTTCCGATAAAAGAACCGTAAGATACCGGTAGATCAGAAGTACCTCCGAGACCAGGATCTTCGGGACATGTGCCTGGCGCAGTGCATAACAGATTTTTTCGATGGAGGTCGTGGCGATCAGAAGGTAAGAGGCCAGAACCGCCAGCACACCCTTGACCATGAGCGACAGCATGGAAAGAACACCACCGGAGATCCCGATTCCAAACAGAGTGATCGCCACATTCCTGTCAAGAAACGGGTTAATGATTCCAACCATGCAGACAACAGGCAGTACGATCCGAAGTCGGTGGAGTGCGTCCTTAAAAGACAATTCTCCAATGATAAACAGCGCCGCCGGATAAATAGCCATGGCCAGAAGACCCGCCAGCTGATATTTCGAAAAGGACACGACGAATACAATATAAAATATCGTTATAAACAGTTTAACCGATGGATGAAGTCTGTTCATCCACCGGTCTTCATTTGCCAGCATTTCCAGTGACTGCAGCTGGTGCATGGCATGATCGATCTTACTCATTTTATTCTCCCAAACCCTTTATGCACCGGTACCGGAGCGTTTCCGGGATGATTTCCTGAAAAACCGGAAAGCATAACTTGCACCGACACAAAACAATACAACGATGATTGCCCCTATAAGACCTGAAACCGTGGTCCCTGCCGCACTGTCCGAGTTTTTCAGTGCATAATCAGGAAGGACCGCTGTACTCTCCTGAAGTTCGGCTGCTTTTTCATAGATGGCACCCTCTGCCTCCAGTTCATCTGTTCCGGCCACTTTTCCCATGGACCATTCAAGACCGTCAGGAAGATTCGAGGCAAACTGTGATAACACACCGCCGGTAAACAATGCAGCAATTCCCAAAATCACCAGCGTCTTTTTTAAGGATAGTTTTCCTGTCTGTTTTGCACCGGCAGACACGCCCCACAACAGCTCAGGACGCGCTTCATAAACAAAGCACAGCACAGCTGCTGTAATCAGACCTTCCACCAGCCCGATCGCGAGATGGATCGGCTGCATGGCAGCTGCAAAGGTTGCAAAGGGAAGTTCCGTAATCCCGGACGCAAGTGTTTCCAAAGATACGGAAAGAGCTCCCAGCTGCAGAGTCAGTACACATCCAAGAATGGAAGCAATGGTAATTCTTTTCTTGTCAGCCCCGTTTTTTACAAGCGGCTTCCAGAACAGGAAAGCGCCCAGAAAACATCCATAAAAAGCCATGTTCCACACATTGCATCCCAGGGCAAGCAGGCCGCCGTCCGCAAAAAACAGGCACTGGATCAGAAGTACGCCGATCATGGTCAGAAACCCGGCATGCGGTCCCAATATTGCTGACAGCATCATTCCCCCACAGAGATGTCCGGAAGAACCAGTCCCAGGGATGGTAAAGTTGATCATCTGGGCAGCAAAAACAAACGCTCCCATCACGCCCATCACCGGAATTTTCCTGGGATCATCTTCCTGCTTTACTTTATAAATAGAATAGCCTGCCGCCGCAGCACTGCAGGCATATAGGGTTCCCGCCACCGCCGGCGAAACCAGAGCATCTGCCATATGCATAAAACACGTCTCCTTCCGAAGCCTGTCTTTCAGCTTATCTTTCATCCTGCTACTTTATTAAACTAACATATAAAACACCTCCCCACAAGCCTCCCCAGGGGATATTTCATGCAAAAAAGCATCAAAAACAGTACCAAAACAGCGGCGAGCATTAATCTATCTGTAAATGTGATTGTACTGTGACGTTCCTTATGCTATTCTGTCATCATCAAAGAAAAACAAACATATACTTTCCATGCCGGATATACGCGGAGATCCAGAGATCGAACAGCCGCCTGCCGGCAGGAGCAAGAAAGGAGATCAACATGACAAATAAGCAGATCTATAAACAAACCCTCACCTTCTCGCTGCACCGGCTGTTATTTGATATTCTGTCCTTCCTTATGGTAGGCGGGCTTGCGACCGTCGGGTTTGTCCTGATGGACAAAACAACTGATAAAGGTCTGATCGGACTTGGCCTCGGGCTGGTTTTCGGCCTCATCCTCGTTTATTTTATTCTTCGTTACTCCAGCTACAACTACAAAGCCGGCCAGATTGCCATGATGACCCATGCGATCACTGAAGGGGAACTTCCTGAAGATGTACTCTCTGCCGGAAAAAAAATAGTCAAAGAACGCTTTATTACGGTTGCTGTTTTCTTCGGCGCAACCAGACTGATCAACGGTATCTTCTCCCAGCTGAGCAGAGGCTTAACTTCCCTCGGCAATTCAATTGGAGGAGAAAAGGGCGGCAATGTAGCTTCCGCCATCACAGGCATTATCCAGATCGTGATCAATTTCCTCTGCGACTGCTGTCTCGGATGGGTGTTCTTCCGTAAGGATCAGAACGCGGGAAAAGCCACCTGTGAAGGGGCCGTTCTTTTCTTCAAAAACGGCAAGGCTCTGCTGAAAAACCTTGGACGGATCTTCGGAATGGGGCTCGTTTCGCTCCTCTGCATCGGCGGTGCCTTTACAGCATTATTCTACGGCATTTTTTCAGCGTTCCCGGCAACCTTTGAATTGCTGACCACAGAAATCGCTGAAGCCGCCACGCGCCTTGAAACAACAGTTCCCGAATTACTCAGCTCTCCTGATTCCCTGATGATCGTCTTTGCAGCAGCTGCCGCTCTCATTGTCTGGGGCATCCTGCATTCCGTATTTGTACGCCCCTTTATCCTGGTTGGTGTACTCCGCAACTTCATGGAAGCCGGCGTAAATAACATTCCGACAGAAGAATCTTTTGCCCTGCTGGACAAAAAATCCGACAAGTTCAAGAAACTGCATGCACAGATTTAACTCCAATGAGACAAGGAGACAGGGGACGGTTCTCTGTCTCCTGTTTCAGAATAATCCGAGGCAGGAGACGCAGAAGCGTTTCCTGCCTTTTTTATCGTTTTCTTTACCTCTCCCCGAATGTTCTGAAAAAGGAAACGCCGGCCCGTCCTCTGTCTCCTCTGGCACATTCTGTAAAGATATGGTATGGTATAATCAGAGCTTAACTGAAAACATTTTGCTTACCAAATACAGGAGGAGCGGATTTGAGAAAATTATCAAAAGATTTTTTGAAACCTGTTGTCAGCATCTTAACAGCCTCAGCCTTAATCTTTACGCCTCTTAGCGGATACGCTCTGTCTGTTTCCGCAGAAGTCAGTACAGAAACCGGCACCTGGGCAGACAATGTCAGCTGGGCATTCCAGAACGGGACCGGAACACTGACGATCTCTGGATCCGGCGAAATGGTTCAGATCAATAACAGCGGCAATCCGGCCTGGAATACTCTCGGGAATGTTTCTCAGACGGATATCCGCAAGGCTATCATCGAAGAAGGCATCGTCAATATCTACATGTTTTCTTTTAACGGATGCAGCAATCTTACGGAGGCATACATTCCGGTCAGTGTAACATATATTGACAGTTTTGCCTTTAATGGCTGTGGCAGTCTGACTGATGTCTATTATTCCGGGACAGAAGAACAATGGCACCAGATACAAATTGCCGAGGAAAACGATTCCCTGCTGAAAGCAGGCGTACATTTTAACGCACAGCTGCCGGAACAGTATGTGAGGGAAGAAAAAAAAGAGCCTTCCTGGGAAGACACTTTCAGTGAGGCGCTCTACCGGGCGAATTATTATTCCACACTCCCTTTCCGCTGGAATTATCTCCAGTCAGATCTTCAGTATTTTGAACCCTGTAAATTTCTTACCGATTCTACCAGGATGGACATAAGTACGCTGACATGGAAGGTGGTCACCGGAACCGTCGATACTGCATTTGATCTGTCCAAGGGTGTTGAACTGGCATTTGAGGAAAAAGATATTTATGCGGCGATCCTTCTGGAGATGCTGGAATGCTCTTCCGAAATCGAAGTAGCCGGTGAATATGGTACTTATTCCAAAAAAGCCAAAAAGGTAGTTTCCTTTTTTGACGATTATGTCAGCAGTCTGTATCAGTTCGGAAATCAGGATGATATCTGGTGGGAATCTCTGACTCCGGATCAGAAAACGGACATCAGCGAGGCGGCAATTGCTGAATATGCGGAAGATTATCCCTGGATATCCGGCCTGTCAGACTATCTGGACGATCTGGATAACCTCGCACAATATGCAGAGTATACCGATGCTGTTCTCAATTACTTTGTTTCCGGTATGTATCTGCAGCATCTTTCAGAAAGCACCCGGGAACTGCTTCAGGAGATGTACAATACATGCCCGAAAGATCAGAATGCCATGAAGGCAGCTCTTAAAGACTGCTGCCGCATTGTAAACTCTGCCGACAACTGGGATAAAGAAATCGTAAAAGGTGTCGCCGGAAAAGTTGCGAGATTCGGTCTGGAAGTCGTCCTTGAACAATATAAAGAAATCGTTGTAAAAAAAGCAGAGCTTATGTGCCCTGCCATCGCCGTTCTTAAGGTGGCCTATGACGGATCAAAACTTTTATGCAACGCCATCTTTTCCACAGATCAGATGGTCGAGGAGTACACCATCATGAAAGCGGTCGTCAATCTGGAAGCACTGATCGATTCCGTAAGCAAGAATGTATATAACGAATACCACGAGAGCAGGACCGAAAAAAAGGCTTCTCTTCTCCTCACCGCCATTGATATGCAGTATGCGGCGCGGCGGGTGAATTGCGACAAGGGAGCCAAATTTGCAGACACCTTCAGCAAAACAATTATGTCCCAGTTTCTCATGGACACCAACGGAAAAAGATTAAAAGCTCTATGTGAAAAACGGCGTGACCACGATTTGCCGCTCTTCCTCTATGACATCCATACCGCCTGGATCGAGCAGATCGATGCCGACCACCCCGCAAGTGCTCTTTATGTGGAATACGATACCGTTTACCGCAAATCCGTGTACGAGTCCATCTGCAAAATGGATTTCTGGGAAAGCTACACCAGCGAGGACCTTGAAAAAAGACTGGAAGAATTAAAAGAACTGTACAAAGATACAGAGGCCATTTCCCCCGGAGCATAAATCTATCCAAAACCCACAACTCCCAAAAGGCCCCAAAGACCCAAAGACCCAGGCGGAAATTTCTTTTCTCCAGGTGTGACTATTCTATGATTAATCTTATGATAAAATGCAGTCATCAACAGAAAGCCACATTGAGTGAAACAGAACAGGCAGAAGAACAATATTATTAACTACAGGAGGACAGAATTATGAAGAAATTATTCGCTATTGGTTTAGCAGCTATGATGCTGACAATTCCGGCCTTTGCCGAAGAAGCAGACTACACCGGAGGATTCATTCCGGCCGAAATCGATTATGAAGCTGATCTTGCTCTCCTTCAGGGTAAATGGAGCGCCTGCAAGGTTGGCACAAAAGAAACCTTTACGGATATTACGCCGGAAAATGAAACCTATATGGAAATGGAAATTGAAGGCACTACCGTTACCATGAATGGATTTTACTTTGAAAATGCAGTATATGAAATGGACAACCAGGACGGCGGTCTTTCCAGATTCTTTGATGATGAAAGCGAAATGTTTGAGATCATCGCTATCAATTATCTGACAGACGGAACTTTGAGACTGAACCTTGTAGCCTCTCTTGAACAAGACGAAGAGATCCAGTACCTGTTTGTCCCGGCAGAGGAAATGGATAAAGTATCAGACACGGAGACAGCAGCCGAAGATACAGCCGCCACATCAGAACAGACCTGGGAAGCTTCCGGAAACCTGGAAGACGGTATTTACACGATTTCCATTAAGGCAACCGGGATCGAAAAAGAAGGATGGCACTGGGAAAACTACACCGGTGATAAAGGCGACGCAACCTTATTCGAGGTCCTGACCGATACAACACAGGAAGAGGGCTATGCTTATGTCGGCAGCTTCCGTGCCATCGAAAATGAAGGCACAGATACGATCCGTCTTGTCCATACAGATGGATATGTTGTCGATGAGTATATGGATTTTGATATCCGTATCGAGGACGGAAAAATTGCCGAAATAACAGGAGGCTCTCATGCACTGCCAGCAAAAGATGAGGAACTGGCAGAGGTGATCTGCAAAACCTGGCAGGACGCAGCAGACAACAATACATTTCTGAGTCTCACCTTAAATCCTGCCGGCGGCTTTGACGGCATGATCTCCGATGGAAGCGGCAGAGACGGAAAGACTGCCATTTACACCTTTACGGCCGGATATGACATCATCAGCAGAGCGCTGAAATATAAAGACGGCGGCTTCCATGAAACTGCTATCACAACAGGCGAAGAAGAAACAGAAGCACCTGCAGCAGAATCTTCCGGCGGCGCAGAAGGACTCATCGCCTTCGATCCTGCATCTGAAGATGAAGAGCATCTGCAGCTGATCCTTCATGACGAAAAGTACACAGGCGGAGAAGACATGACCTTTGTTAAAGCAGAGTAACTATCATAAAGACAAATCTTTATAAAATGAAAAAGGAGACAGGGAACAAGTTCCTGTCTCCTTTTTCGTTTAATAAAGGTTTGTCCTTATGATCAGTCTTTCTTCTTGACATGAGCCTCCAAGGCCTTGCCTATCTTCGCAGGTTCAAGTCCTTTGTCTTCCAGAAACCGATCCCCCTTCAGGATTTCCATCATCGCCTTCTGTGTATGACAGCGGGTGTTATTATGGTCTTTCAGGATAATTCCGGATGCCGTGAAGACCCCGTAGATTTCTGTGGGAACATTGAGATACCCGCATTCCTTCAGCACAGCATCCAGAATCTCTTTCTGCTTCCGGTTTCGAACCACGGGACTTTCTATTTTCTTTTCTTCTCCGTTCAGGATCTGTCTCCAGTCATCATCACCGGAACCCGCGTACAAGGTACCGCCATATCCAAAACAGTTAAAACCAAGAACTCTCCCTTTCGTCACTACAATCGCTGCCAGGGAGGCAACCTTGTCTTCGTGTACCAGGGTCCCTGGTACAATACAGTAAAACCGGTTTCTCCGACTGTAGGTCAGAAATGCGGAGATAGCTGTCATCAGTTCCTGCCGGCTGCTGTTTTTCTGTACTGCTTCTTTTTTCCTGTCTCCCGGTTTCCCGGACGTTCCCTTCGGATCAGCATTCTCAGGATCCGGCTCCTCCTTCTTTTTCCTTTTTCTGAAAAACAGGTTTTCCGCCTGTTTCCCGAGAAGAATCTCCATAGGGCTTATGCCTGCACGTCTTCCGAGAACGATCGGAAGAACGATCAGCACAAGAATGATAATGATGTAAACCGGCAGCATTTTCAGATCCATTTTCTTTTCCAACTCCTTCTCAGGCACCGCTCCTGCTGAACAGGCAGCGGCTCCTTATTTAAGGACATCCGGGGCAGCCCATCTCATCATTATACGCAGGCAGCCACAGGGACCTTCAGGACGATCTTCCGATATCCTTTCGGACCATCCGGGCCGCACTGCCCCGGAATATGGACATCCCACGGAAAGTAGATCGCATATGCTCCGGGCTCCATAAAAACACGTCCTTCGATTTTCAGAGTGTCGGCACGATTTTCATAAAACAGGATGTCTCTCGGAGTTTCCAGGAGATCCTCCTTGACCGTATCCTTTCCCTCATCAATATAGAAAGTCGAAACCTCCGGTCCTCCTGATACAAAAAGCTGCAGATCGATATATTTACGATGGATCTCCGGATCAAGTATCTCTCTCGGGCGGGTCTCCAGATCCAGGACCTGAAGGATCATGTCAACGCCCCCGATCTGAATGGGGAAAGCCCCACTCTCGTGCCCGGCCAGATCCATATCCTTCAGACAGTGAAGTGCTTCACAAAGCGGTTTAGGCAGCATAGCCGCCTGCTGCTCGAAAAATTCATTATTCACATTGCCGTAGATCATATAATATTTCCTTTTTCCCTTTCCGGCTCTTCCTTATTTCCTGTTTTCCATCGCGTGAACCATGTTTACCAGGAATTCATGGGCAGGAACCGCCACCCCGCATTTTTTCGCTGCACGTACCACAGAACCGCTGATGGTATCCACCTCGGTTTTCCGCCCTGCCGAAAGATCGGCGCAGATGGATGTGATCCCCTCCGGCACCCTTCTGGATGTCTCGATAATTTCCTGCTTCAGATGCTCCTCATCCGCTTCAAGGCCCATGGCATGAGCCACTTCAACAGCTTCATGCAGAAGCTGTTCAGAAAGGGCAAGGGCATGCGGATCTTCTGCAATAAATCCCATCTTCACATTCAGGACAGCCGTAACTGCACTCAAAGCGACATTTACAAAAAGCTTGTTCCAGATCAGCTGCTGAATGTTCTCATGAAGCTTCCCGTTAAAGCCGCAAAGATCCAGGGTTTCCTTCAAACGCGGAAGCATCCCTTCCGTATCCGGACAAAGCATACCCAGGTTCGTCCCTCCTGTGCCGCCGTGACGTATATGCGCCATTCCCAGAATGGTTCCCTGATCTTCCGTAGTTCCAATAATGATCCGTTCTTTCGGAACAAACTCGCCCAGGATATCTTCGTGACCGGAGCCGTTCTGCAAGGTCATAAGATAGGTGTTCTTTCCGATCAGGCCGCGGTTTCCTTCGAGAGCCGCGCGGGAGAACAGTGCTTTCACAAAGAGAATGACAAGATCCATCTCGGGAAGGTCTGACGTATCCGTCACTGCCTTCGGACGATAGATATGATCTTCCCCGCCTTCCTCCAGCGTGATCCCGTTCTCGTTTATGGCACGGACCACCTCCTGGTTCGTATCGACCAGCCAGACATCATTCTGAAGCGACAGGTGTCCGCCATAGATGGAACCCATGGCACCTGCCCCGATGACAGCGATTTTCATTTCTCTTCTACTCCTTTCCTGAACCTCGGTTCAAAGAAAACTCATGAAAATTCAGCAATACCCTCGATCGCATATGCATGCACCGGACTGGAATCCAGGCCCTTGATCGGAAGCGGAGAGAAGGACATGAAGAAGACATCTTTCTCCAGATATTCAAGATTCTTCAGCACCTCAATGAAAATAATGTTTTCTGCCAGCAGAATATCATGGAAAGGCTTAACATCTTCATTGCAGTTCTCGATGGAAACACCATCCCCAAACCCTACAGCTTTAACCTTCTTTGCCTTGAACCACTCAGCTGTTTCGCCATTCACGAAAAGTCTTTTGTCTTTCTCGGTATTGGTATCCGGCGTAAATGGATTCAGTTTGTAGGAAGAGTCGATGATGACAATATCTCCCTCACGCACTTTTTTGGCTTCTCTGTCGAGATCCGCCGCCGTGATATGACTGTTCGGAGCGCAGCTCTCCTTGAAATCCACATAAACGCCGCGTCCCACAAAAGTGCTCAGCGGAACACTGGTAACATCCGGCCAGTTGTCATCATGATGATACGGACACTCCGCATGGGTTCCAAGATGACTCATAATGTCAAAATTCGTGTGAAAGTCCGGGATCGGGCCGCCTGTATTAAAACGGTCCAGTTTGCAGCGGCGCGTCTCGACAGCCGGGTCCACGAGTTTGGAAAGATCCACCATTCTCATACCATTTCCCATATCATAAACAATCTGCATTCTACATGTCCTCCTTTACTTATTTGTATATATTAACCCTAATGTTACTTACAGTTTACAGATCTCTGCCCAGACGGAATCATCCACATAGATCCCGTTCTCGTCATGATCCTTGTGGAACTTCAGGATGCCCTCGCCCGGAGAGCGTACGCCTCCGGAATGTTCGGAGGGTTCTGCGCTTTTGATATAATCCATGGCGCGTTTCACTGTCTCATACATGTTTTCAGTGGTCGTGGTGTTTTTGGGATCAATGACGATCATGACCTGGGAACATCCGCCGCAGCTGCCCTTCGTCG
This sequence comes from uncultured Lachnospiraceae bacterium, assembly GCA_902782975.1. Taxonomy (GTDB): domain Bacteria; phylum Bacillota; class Clostridia; order Lachnospirales; family Lachnospiraceae; genus Blautia_A. Next base: position 947 of record CACZPF010000522.1, on the reverse strand, counting down.
ATGCGTTCATATCGACCGCTCCGACGCCGTCCGTAAGGACCGATCCGAGGATATCCAGCATAAATGCAAAGGCAGAGCCCTTCCAGTAACCGATCGGGAGTACTCTCATCGATTCTTCGATCGGGCCGGGATCATCCGTCAGGTTGCCGTCCTTGTCAAATCCCCCCGGGAAGGGAAGCTTTTTGCCAGCCAGCCGCGTGACCTGGAGCTTTCCGTAGGAATACTGCGACATTGCCATATCCATCAAGACGACAGGGCCGCCGTCCGGGCCGGGCATAGCCATCACAAAAGGATTGTTGCCCAGGCGGATCTCTTTTGCGCCCCAGGGAGGCATGCAGGCTTCCGTATTGGTCCACATGATAGCCACATAGCCCTTCTCGGCTGCATACTTTCCGTAGGTCCCGCCGCGCATCCAGTGTGTGGTGTTCTTGAGTCCTACCATTCCGATCCCGTACTGGTCCGCCAGGTCCATAGCCCGTTCCACGCCGTACAGCGCATTCAGGATCCCGGGGCCAAGATTTCCGTTATAGATCCGGATCGCTCCCATCTCCCGTTCCAGAGTCGGTTCGGCGTTCACATCCACCCATCCTTTCTGGATATAATCGACAAAACGAGCTACCCGGTTGGTGCCATGAGAATAAATTCCGTCATAAGTAGTTTCCGTGTGGATCCTGGCGCAGATTTCCGCCTTTTCTTCCGAAAGACCATATTTTATAAATACACGTTTGATTTCGTTCTTTATTTCATCAAATGTCAGTCTCATATCGTTCCGTCCTTATGGTAATTTTTCTTTTTTTAAAAAAGAACGGCATATTGCACTGGTTAACAATATGCCGTTCCGCTGATTATTACATGAGAAGTCTCGGCAGCCACAGGCTGATTCCCGGAATGAAGGTGATCAGCATCAGCGTGATGATCATGCACAGATAGAAGGGCAGCGTGGCCTT
>CACZPF010000521.1 GCA_902782975.1 uncultured Lachnospiraceae bacterium | reverse complement strand
TTTCCGGGCTGGTAATCGCCGTAATCTTCCGAATATGAATAAGAAACCATAATATCACCCCCATAAGAAAAATTCAGCAATACGATGGACGGCAAAGAATGAAGGATTCGGAGAATCTTCACTCCTGAGGCAGGATTATTGTAACATCTCCGGAGCCTAAAAGCAAGGGAGGAACACGATGAAAAGAACAGCAATATACCTTAGAGTCTCAACAGATAAGCAGGCTCAGGAAGGCGACAGCATACCAGCGCAGAGGGATGCGCTAAGAAAGTATGTGAAGGAACACAACTATATTTTAGTTGGTGAGTATCTTGATGACGGCATCTCAGGAACAAAAGAAGACCGTGCGGAGTTTCAGCGGATGATGGAAGATGTAAAAAGAGGCCTGATAGAACTAATACTGGTTACGAAGCTTGACCGGATCCACCGCTCACTCAGGAATTTTTTGAACATGCAGGACACACTTGATAAGTATAACTGTGATTGGTTAGCCATCTGGGAGCCGATGTATGACAGCTCAACGCCACAGGGGAGAATGATCATCAATACTATGATGAACCTCGCGCAATTTGAGGCAGAGCAAACGGGACAGCGAATCAGGCAGGTATTCCAGTACAAGAGGGAAAAGGGTGAGGTATTATCGGGTAAAGTACCATGTGGTTTAAAAATCGAGAACAAGCATCTTGTAGCAGATGAAAATTTCGAGAATGCAAAGAAAATATTTGAGCACTATCGAGAGCATGGTAACCTGAGAAAAACCGTAGATTATGCAATCTCGATCGGCGTGATGCTTGGCAGTTCCGGAATAAAGAAGATGCTGAAGAATGAAAGATATAGGCCTTTTGTCGGAGCGGATCTTTTTGACGATGTACAAATGCTATTTTCGAAAAACATCAAATACAATACGTATCGGACCTATATCTTTACAGGGCTTGTCGTGTGCGCCGAATGCGGAGGAAAGTTAGGCGGGCATACAAGAAGCCATGAACTGCAATATTACAGATGCTTAAGGCACTTTAATAAAGGCAATGCTATATCACCTTGTGGGAATTCCGGCACGATCGGTGAAAGAGTAATAGAACGGTATCTGTTAGAGCACGTAAAAGAAATGCTTACAGAATATCTTTTCCAGAAACAACAGGATAAGCCTAAGGACAACAGCAAGAGAATAGCAACCCTGCAGAAGAAGATGGGCAAGCTGAAAGACCTGTACCTGAACGATCTTATCAATCTGGAAGAATATAAAAAAGATAAACAAAATTATGAAAAAGAGATTGCATCACTGCAGACACCAGTACAGCGCGATTTTTCAGCCCATGAAGCTGTTTTGCAGATGAATCTGGAAGAGTTCTACCCTGCACTCACACAGGAGCAAAAACGGGCGTTCTGGCGGTCTATTATCAGCAAGATTACTTTCTCGAAAGACAGGAAGATAGAGGTCTTTTTTTTATAAAGAAAAGTGGTACTAACCGCACTTAACCTGTTGGATGATGTCAGTTAGTACCACCATAACAAAGGAGCCTTCCGCAGTGGTTGGCTCCTTGTATTTTAGCCTTTTACTAAACTCTCAACATAGGCTGACATCGTCAGCCCTTTTTCAGATGCCTGCATCCGGATTTTTTTGATCACATCCTCTGACAGGGAAAAGGTGACCGTCCGCTTTTCCTCTTCCTCTGTCACCTCTCCGAAAATGCTTTCATATTCGTCAGCGTCCAGATTTTCCTCTGCCCACTTCTGCGCTCCTTCCAGCGACAGGGGGATAATCTTTTCCCCACCTGACCACGAATTGTTGCCGTCATATTCAGCATACTTTGATGCCGGACCACCCACACCGTGCAGGAAAAATTCTCCTGTGCGCTTCTGGTAAAGGGTCTCTTCCAGATAATGGAAGTCTCTCCTGTTGGAGTAGTAGTATGATCCGCACTCTTTTGCGGAGTCTGTGTCGTAGCGCTTTCCATTGATGATTTTCTTCATTGTTTTTTCTCCTTCCTTTAATTAAAAAGCATATTCGCTCATGAACTTCTGGATTGTCTGATACTGTCCGCTTCTCTGGCTGTACTCTGTTACGATTGCCATATCGGCAAGGTTGATAAAACCAACAGTGCGCTTCTTATAATCGTTTACATAGATTCTCTTCTGTCCGTTTCTTCCCTCCCACGCCTTGAAAGTGTAGAAAGATGCGTCATCGTTGCCGCTCATGCTGTCGACTCTTTCGACCTTTGCAAAACCTGTGAATTCTTTCTTCTCTTCCATTTCCTTCGCCTCTGCCCATGCCATCTTCAGGCACAGACCAAAGATATATCTGCTGTCTTCTTTTTTGATTTCCCATGCTCTTTTCATGATCTGTGCCTTTGTCATTGTTTTGTTCTCCTTTCCTTTAACTGTCTTTACTATATCATACATTTATTTAAATGTCAATAGCTTTTACAACATTTATTTAAAAATAGGCACAAAAAAAGAGGGAGCCTAAGCCCCCTCTGATTTTTTTTACACACCCAGTATCTTATTCCATGTTACCGGTCCACATACCCCGTCCGCAGTAATCCCCGCGTGGCTCTGGAAGTTCTTCAGGGCGTGAATCGTGTTGGCGCCGGCATCTCCATCGATGGTCAGTGCTTTATTATTTGCTCCATAGTATCCAAGCCCTCTCAGCAGAGTCTGTAAGAGTCTTGCCGATGCTCCGGATGATCCGTTTTTTACTGTCTCTGTCGTAAACATATATGTCCCTCCTGCAGGCTCCTGATCCGGAGCCTCGTCCTCATCAACTGATTCGTACCGAAGAACTGCATTCCACGGATAATTCCGGTATGTTCTCCGGAGGATCTCTCTACCTGTCTGATCTCCAGGCGTACCCCATTTTGCAGTCCCCTTTTCGTTGATCGATGCCTCCACTTCATACCCTGCTCCACAATACATGGCCACATGGTGGATATGGTTTAGAAGGACATCTCCTCTCTGGAGGCCTGCTCCGGTTGAGAGATTTACCTTCATTGTCACATCTTTAAAGCCATACTTTGTAAATGCAGCATACATATTTCCGGTATATGTTGCCCCACCTTTTGATTTGACCGCCACTCCGGCCTGTTCCCATGCTTTAATCACTGCGGAGCTGCAATCATAGTCTCCTTTTTCTCCCCAGCGATATATCTGATCATATCCGTGACTGTTATCTGCTGCCAGAGATTCCATCCAGCAGGTGGCGTTTTCAACTGTTGTCATTGGTTCTTCACCTCTTTCTTCTGCCGGCTTGGAAATATATCCGAATGCATCACACGTTCCTCCTGCTCCGTCTGGGAAGCAATAGAAGGTATAGTCTGAGCCATAAACATTCGTGATCTTCGTCACGTCCTTCTTATACTTTTTTCTGTCACGTGGATCGAAGGAAACTCCGTTATTTGATGCCGTCTTTACATCTGAGAGGCAATCGTATTCGTCCACATACTCAGGCAGCGTGCGTTTACCATTTACCATTACATCATAGACTGCATCTATGGTTATCTGCGGCACGTTCGGATGCTCGTACACCCATGTCTCATTTCTGGATCTGGTCCAGTACCATCCTGATCCGAATACGCACTCATAGATACTGCTGAATCTCCTTGACTGCCACTTCTCAAAATAGTTGCACATGTGGGATGCGCAGGCGCGAACGCCTGCGTCATTGTTCCCCTGCTCACGATAGCAGATGATGGCGAGA
>CACZPF010000520.1 GCA_902782975.1 uncultured Lachnospiraceae bacterium | reverse complement strand
TTATACGAAGAGTCTGTCTATGTAATTCCAGATATGGTGGTAAACCTCTTCATAGGCATGCACAGCATTTTCCTTGACTACGTAATGGAAATTCCCCTTCGAGAGATCTTCACTATAATCAAACATCTCCGGGATCGCTTTCATAGCTTCGATCTGAGGTGTCAGATTCTCCCAGGCAATATCTTCTCTTCCGGTAGCAGCAAAAATGGAAAAATCATCTTTCGTATAACCCTGTTCTTTTACCTTTTCTGCCAGAAGCGCTGCTGTCCTCTCTGCGTCATCCTTCCCGCCTCTCGGTTCGACGATCCAGCTGTCACCGGAAAGAGGCAGGAAAATCGAGAACAGATCCAGATTGCACTGAAACGCGTACCAGGTCGCGCAGGATCCCATCGAGAAGCCTCCTATGGCACGATGCGTCCTGGAGGCTTTAAAGCCTTCCGGAGTCAGGCTGCGGGCCCAGGTATGGAACCTGCCTTCGACAGCCGGCAGCACCTTTTCCCTCAGCTCTTTCTGAAAGCCAAGTACCTGACTTCCTTCAAAATAGGCGTCTACACCTTCTACTTTCCTTGTCGAGGGAATCAGGTTGTAGAAGCATGGAAATACAACAATGAACGGCTCGGCGATCTTTTCGTAAAAAGCCTGGTCAAATACATTTTTGATCTGAGAACAGTCGAGCCAAGCATCCGGATTTCCGCCGCCTCCATGAATGAGATAAAGGATGTTATAAGACTTCGTTTCGTCGTAGCCATAGGGAAGATAAACATTGGCATATTTCATCCAGGGCATGCCTTTTATATCCAACGCTTCATAATCTACCCGGACAACAGTCCCTCTGTAGTCAATGTCTTTCCAGCAATGAAGCTTCATTTCCATTCCTCCGTCTTTTTTCGTCGCTAAAGAAAGATCACAGTTCGATCCTGATCTGGTCTTCTTCCGGGTAATCAACTACAATACAGTCATTCAGGTAGATCCGCTCCGGCAGAACGATCAGTACATGAGCTGTCTCCAGATTAAGCGGCATGGCGCTTAAATGCCAGACACCCAGATTGAGGCAGACAAGCGTCCCTTTGGGCACGATAAAGGCTTCTGTCAGAGACGGCACCGGTTCTTTGGATGGAGGTGCAACATGAAGAACAAAATCATCATCCAGACATAATATTCCTTCCTGTGTTGTATTGTGATATTCTGCCTGTGAAACGATCATCGGATCCATCTTATGAACTGTCAGCGGGGAAAAGGCAACCGCATGATCGCCGGCAACACTCATCTTTACCCGGTCATGATAAAAATCCCCCAGGCTGTAACCAGTTGGGTTCAAAAGATCTGTAAACTGTCCATAATAACTGAAATTCTCTACGGTGATCGGCTTTGCTTTTACTGTTTTCATAGAAATATATCCTCCTCTTCCTGAACACAGAACTATTATATAGAAAATGTTCCGGCTCTATAATAACAATTCTTCGCATCATATTCAAGAAGAACAAGGAGCGGTGCCAATGTCATTAAGTTAAACATCCTGCACGCCCGGCAGGCGTTACCCATAGTTGCCGTCAGGCCAGTGGGGGAAGCTGAGAAAATGCTGCCTTTATGTTACTCACAGGATTATCTTTCCTGCCGCTTCCGGGTCATCCATGATGATTTCTTTTACACCGGCAGCTCTGATCGTGCCGCTCTTCGGATTCTTTATGCTGTCTACTACTGTCAGGATCGTGGCATCTACTTCCGACTTTTCAAAGGAAAGATCCGTATCCAGCATACGGCAGTTCACGAGCTTCAGCCCCTTGCAGTAACACAGAGGCTGCGTCCCGATGATCGTACAGTTTTCAAATGTTACATCTTCACAGTACCAGGCAAGATATTCTCCCCTGATCATGCTGTCCTTCACCAGAACATTCTTTGCATGCCAGAAGGCATCTTTCGTATCAAAATGACAATTTGTAAAAACAGAATCTGTAATGTACTGGAAGGAATATTTTCCCTTCAGTATTACATTGTCAAATGTAAGATGCTCCGAACGCATCATAAAGTACTCGCTTTCGGCACGGGAATTGTTCATGGTAATATTCCGGACGGACCAGCCGAATTCCGGCGAAATAATATCGCTGTCTTCTATCAGAACATTCTCGCATTCCCGAAGCGCCTTGATTCCATGGAGTCTGGATGAGCTGATGCGAATATCTTTTGAATACCAGAGTGCGGCACGGCAGAGTTCTGTAAGATCCGCATTCCGGATACACAACTGATCATCATGCCAGAACGGATATCTGAGATTAAAATAACAGTCCTGTACTTCTATATTTTTACATTCCTTCAAAGCACTTTCTCCGTCGGCCGGCCCGTCAAACCGGCAGGAAATGACACGTATTCCATCTTTCCCATATAAAGCCCGCTCTTCATCGAACATCTGATCCTTATATAATTCCATCTTCCAAAGCCCCGCTTTCCTCTACTTTTCTATTACGCTTTTTACACATGATTTCCTGTGTAAACGCATATGAAAAAGCCGCATGACTCCATTTCATTCCCGCCATGCTGCTTTTATAAGAAAATTGTAACGGGTTACTTTCCTATTATCAAATACTTATTTTTTATACCTTACCATACTCATTTTGAATAAAACGGTGCAGGGGACAGAATCCGGAAAAAATACCAGATTCTGTCCCCTGCGGAAAAGTTCGTTATTTGGAAATGCGTCGACTTGCGCGGCATAAATCCGGAACAGGAATCGCCAAAGGAAAAAGGACTTTGTTGTTTCTATATTTTTCTTCTGTCAGGCTGCCTTTTTGTAGCTGATCACTCCGTCCTCAGCGTACAATGTGAGCACCGTTTCACCGGCTTCATTTGTTTCCAGGGTATATTCGGCTGCTTCAGCCTCATTTTCCAGATTGCTGTAAGCAATATAGGTTCCGGCCCCATCCCCCTTTTCACCGCTGTCAAACAGGTATGCTTCAAAATCAGCCGTCTGGGCGCCGTCCATCATGGTAATGCCGTGACCCTTCTCATCGATCGTAAAGAAAAGCTCTGTATCAGCATATTCTTCGCCAAACGGAGACAAGTCAGCATTCCATGTCCCGATCAGGTCAGAGATCTGTACAAGTGCTTCTTCCGTGTGGGAAGAATAGTCCATGTTTTCCAGCACGAATAATTCCACCGTCTTTTTGAGGGTCTCTTCATCAGCATCTACATCAAAGCCCGCTGTGAGCCAGTACGCATACGGACCTGTAAAGTAACCCTGCAGTTCTTCCAGATTCTTTCCATACCGGAATTCAATATGCCCTGTCTCTTCCATGGTGTCATCTCTCAGGAAGAAATAATTAAACTCTCCAGCTTCATCTGTGCTCTTATAAACATCACAAGGGAATGCAACACTGATCTCCTGGCCCATGTATACCATGGTTTCCCCTTCCCCCACATTGTAAGATCCGATATATTCATAGGTGTGGGTTTGTGTGCTGCCGTCTTCCAGTGTAACAGTTATCGTATTATCCGGATTGAATGAAACCAGCTTCAGGCCGTTAATGTAGAAGCAGTCAAATACCGTCTGGGCTTCCGGATTTTCGTTGTAATAGGCAATAGCCTCCTCACCGTACATTTCCGAGCTGATGTATCCCTGCATAAATGCTACTGTATCCTCAGCGGCAGACTCCCCAGTAATAGCCGCCGTGCAGTTATACCATAATTCATGATTTTCTTCTGCCAGAGTCACATCAAAGAAGTTTTCATAGGTTGTCCCATTCTCTCCTGCTATTGCAGTAAATACACCGTTATTGTCTCCTTCCGATTCTTCTATCATCACATTTTCCGTGATGCAGTCGTTCACATTAAACGCGGTCGGATTCGCATAGCACTCCATCCCGTAAGTCTCAGCCAGTCCCTCCATGAAGAAACCTGCTCCGACGATTTCACTGATTCCATCGGCCCCTTTGCCTGTCCAGATCGTCACATTCTTAATCGTGCAGCCCGTGATATCCGTAACCGGGATTCCTGCTTCCTCTTCTTCAAAGCCTCCCGCATATCCCGTAAGACCACCGATCCAGAAGCAGTTGTCTCCGGCTTCGATCATAATGTTCTCTGCAGCACAGTCCGTGAACTCCTCGGCACCAAATCCACATCCTGAGATCCCGCCGATGCCATAGCAATTGTTTCCGGCTGTGATACTGCCGCTTGCAGATGAACCTGTAACCGACGTCAATTCCAGTCCTCCGCCGATCAGGCCTACATTTGCCGTATTGTCGGGGATCACAATGTCCGCTTCCGCCGTGCAGTTTTCGATCCTGCTCATCATCCCGGCTCCTACGATACCCCCATACATGCCTTCCGCACTCATATCTGACGCGTGCGCGGTGATCACCGCATTGCTCAGCTTAACATCTGACACAGTTGAACAAAAAGAATACCCTACAACAGAAGAAGCCATGGTCGTTCCGTCTACCTGTACATTATCTACGTTGAAATTGCCGATCTCTGTATTCGCTATACAGCCGAACAGTCCCAAAGCCCAGTTTTCCGGCTGATTGATGGTAAAATTGCTGATCGTATAGCCCTGTCCGTCGAATGTGCCTGTAAATGCACAAGCCGGATCCGGTGTCTCGGCCTCCTCTCCTTCCTCTCCCATCTGGACAAAGGTTCCGATAGGCGTCCATTCCTCTCCTTCCAGGTCGATATCCGCTGTCAGCACATAATGGCCGGAAAGGTTATCATTTACTGCTTTCAGGTCATCTGCCGCAGCGATCTCGATCACTTCTGTGTTCTGTGACCGATCACTCTCTGCTTCCGCAGCGGAAGCATTAATTCCAAGCGCAATACAAAGCATGGATGCTGCCAGAATCATTTCATTTTTTTTCATCATCATCTCAATCCTTTCATATTATGATTTGTTAAGTAATTGCAAAACTGTCTGTATCGATTGAATTGTATGAATCTTCAAACGGCTTCGATGCCTTGAATATTCATACCATTCAATCTCTCCAGTGAGTTTCGCAATTACCTATTACCGGAAACAGATTCACAGTTTAAACCTGCCAGCGTTTGTGCGCCATGTTCAATCAACGCACGTTCAATCTGCAAAAACCGTCCCTTCCAGAATCCCCTGCAGGGAAGCAAGCGAGCTTGTATGGGATCGTATGATTCTTGTTTCTGACGCGATATTCTTCAGCGCATTCTCAACCAGTTTATGTGATACAGTATGCGTAAACAAAATCAGGACATCCGGCCTGCCGATCCGGTTTTTCATATCAGCCCCGGGTTTGCAGAATATTTTAGCTCTGCATCCAAACCTTGAACACATTTCGCCATACTTTCTCTCCATACACTCGTTTCCGCCAATGATCACAACACTCATATATCCTCCTTATTAGTTAGATTCAACTAACCTATGTTCTGAAAATCTGCCTGCCGCAGAGGACATTCTTAATCTGCAGCAGGCATACATATAAAACAGCTTCGCCCGATAGTTAGACGTGGCTAATTCAGTGGTTTTAATATACCACTCTCTAATACATATGTCAATATTTTTCATAAACAAAAATATACGGTTACTATTCACTGTCTTGTCCGGATAGTAACGATATACGCATTATCCAAGCGCCACATCGAGAACCATCATTAGGCTGAAACCTGCTGCGAAAGCAATGACGCCAATATTCGAGTGCTCCCCTGCAGACATCTCGGGGATCAGCTCCTCCACGACCACATACAGCATCGCTCCTGCTGCAAAGGACAAAAGATAAGGCATGGCCGGAATAACCAGTCCGGCAAACATGATGGTCAAAGCACCGAAAACCGGTTCCACCGCACCTGACAAGACGCCCATCCAGAAGGACTTCTGCCTGCTTTCTCTCTCTGCATAAAGCGGCATGGAAATGATCGCTCCTTCCGGGAAATTCTGGATGGCAATTCCAAGGGCAAGTGCAAATGCACCTCCTGCCGTGATGAAACCTGAACCATTCTTTAAACCTGCATAAACCACCACGACTGCCATTCCTTCAGGAATATTGTGAAGTGTGACCGCAAGAACCATCATCGTGGTTCTGGAAAGCCGGCTTTTTGGCCCCTCTGTCTGACCAATGTTTCTGTGAAGATGCGGTATCACATGATCCAGCAGGAGCAGAAACCCTATCCCCATCCAAAATCCCAGGAATGCCGGCAGAAAGGAAAGATGTCCCATTCCTGCCGACTGCTCAATGGCCGGAACGATCAGACTCCAGATCGATGCAGCTACCATTACACCCGCCGCAAAGCCGGTCAGAGCCCGCTGTATGCTGGTTTTCAATTGATTTTTCAGGAAAAACACACATGCAGCCCCT
>CACZPF010000519.1 GCA_902782975.1 uncultured Lachnospiraceae bacterium | reverse complement strand
TTTTTGAGGAGGTTAGAAGTTCAAGGCATCGAAGCCGTTTGAAGATTCATACCATTCAATCGATGCAGAGAGTTTCGCAATTACCTGGACATAAGTATAATTGGAAGGTGAAAAGATGCTGACCCTGCAGAAAATACCATTTAAAAATATGAAAGCCCATCCGGTGCGGACAATGATTCTGATCGTTATCATTTTTGTGCAGGCAGCATGTGCTTTTGGCGGGATGATGATAGTACAGGGAATGCGAGAGGAGCTTGCTGCTGCCGAGGCCCGCCTGGGAGCGGATTTGCTGGTGTATCCTGCCGCAGCTGCCAGCAGAATATCCATGAAGACATTGCTGATGCAGGGTACGCCCGTAAAGGTCTACAAAGATCGTTCCATGCTGTCCAGGATGGATTCCTGCGAGGATATCCGGCAGGTAAGCTATCAGATCTACATATCAGATACTCTTCCCGACGGCAGTGATATATGGATCACAGGATTTGATCCGGAGACAGATTTTGTCATCTCTCCCTGGACAGAGAAGGGGGAACCTCTTCCGCTGATGGAAGGAAGTGTAGTGGCCGGCAGTAAGGTAGATATCGCGGAGAATCATACGGTCACACTGTTTGGAAAAGAATGGCCGGTGGGAGCACATCTGATGGAAACGGGGTCGCCTCTGGACGGCGGCGTCTTTGTTTCTATGGATACGCTGAAGAAAATGATACAGGCTTCGGAAGAAGCCGGGATAGAAACGTTTTCTTCCGTGGATCCGGAGACGGATTTTTCGGCAGCGCTGGTCCGGGTCTCAGACAAGAACAAAGTGCAGAGTGTGACAGACTGGATCAATATTTATGTCAGAAAGGTCACTGCTGTGCGAAGTGAAGAGACTCTGACAAGGGCGTCTTCGGGCATACAGGGAACAGCGGGCGCGATGGCGGTGCTGACAGCCGTTATCTGGTTTATTCTTCTGATCGCGCTTGCCATCATTCAGTCCGTGCTGATGAAAGAACGCAGGAAGGAGATTTATGTGTGGCGCTCCATCGGAGCATCACACAAAATCATCAACCGTATGATGCTGTCGGAGGCGCTTTTTGTACATCTGGCCGGGGCAGCTGCGGGTGTTGTGATCGCCGGAGTGTTTTTCTTTCTGTATGGAAGCAGGCTTCTTCCCGGTTTTCAGCCTGCTATAAGTGATGGAATAGCAGCCGGCGTTATCGCTGTTTTGGCGGCAGCCGCCTTTGGCCTGATTTCGGCCCGTATTTCGGTAAGAAGAGTGACAAAGAAACTGGAGGGCCAGATGCTGATGACAGTATAAGCACAGCAGAAGGAGGATACGTATGATTTCATTAAAGAACCTGCATTTTAAAAATCTGCAGGGTTATGCCGGAAGGACCGCTGCGCTGGCGGTTTTTTCTGCATTGATGGCTGCAGCGGTTTTTGGCGGGACGATGATCATCGGAGGTGTAAGAGCAGGGCTTGAAACGGTGGAATCCCGCCTTGGCGCGGATATCATGGTCACCCCGGAAAGTGCAGAGAGTGAATTTGACGCACAGACGGTTCTTCTCCAGGCAGAACCGGGATATTTTTATATGAAAAAATCCACGCTGGATGAAATAGCAGAGGTGGATGGGATCGAAAAGATCTCTCCCCAGATTTTCATGGCTTCGACAAAATCCGGCTGCTGCAGCGCAAAGCTTCAGATGATCGGCTTCGATCCGGGGACGGATTTTACGATTCAGCCCTGGATCGCGGATACCTGTTCAGATGGTGAAATGGGGGAAATGGACGTGATCGTGGGCAGTAATGTGACGGTCTACGATGATCGTATCATCCGGTTTTATGATCAGGAGTGCCATATTATCGGGCAGTTTGCGCCGACCGGTTCTACTTTGGACAACTGTGTTTATATGAATTTTGATACGGTAAAGGTTCTGATCGAATCCTCTTTTGTCAAGGGTCTGAATATGTATTCGGAATATGATCCCAATGAAGTCATATCTACTGTCATGATCAAGGTGAAACCGGATGCGGATATCGAGGCAGTTGCAAAAGCCATTGAAGAACAGGTGAATGGCGTCAGCGCAGCTACATCCAGGAATATGGTATCGGGTATCGGGGACAGCCTGGATAAGATCGCAGGATCCGTATCTGTGTTTACCGTGATTTTCTGGGTGATCGGCATGATGATGACAGTTCTGCTTTTTGCCATGATGATCAATGAACGCAGGCGGGAATTTGCTTCTCTTGCGGCCATGGGAGCCAGCAGGCAGATTCTGTCCGGAATTGTCATAAAAGAAGCGCTGACGGTAAATCTTGCCGGCGGCGCTTTGGGAATCGTCCTGTCGGCAGTTGTGATCATCCTGTTCAGAGGCCTGATCGGACAGCTTCTTGGTACCGGATTTGTGATCCCGAAGGCGGGGACGATTCTGGTGCTTGCGGCGGCGGCGCTTTTGTCGGCTGTGCTTGCGGCGGTGGTTTCTTCTTTTATCGCCGTCAGAAAGATCAGCAAAATGGATGCGAGCCTTGTCCTTAAGGAAGGAGAATAAGATGAAATTAACAGCGAAAGAACTGAAAAAGGATTTCCCCCGGGCGAGTAAAGGCAGCAGCTATTTTACTGCTGTATATCCGCTTGATTTCACATTAAGATCCGGAGAAATGATCGAGATTACAGGAAGATCCGGAAGCGGGAAAAGTACCCTCCTGAATATGTTTTCCGGTATGCTGACGCCAACTTCAGGGAAGGTATTTCTGGATGAGACAGATCTTTACGCGCTGGATGAAAAGGCATTATCACGGCTTCGAAATGAGAAGATCGGTCTGATTCCTCAGGGACATACAGCCTTGCTTTCTCTTACGGTTCTGGAAAATGTCCTGCTTCCATCGGTTCTCTACAGTAAAGAGCAGCCGCCGCAGGAAAAGGCGAAGGAGCTGCTGGAAAAGGTGGGGATCGCAGACCTTATGAACGCCAGACCGAATGAACTTTCCGGCGGAGAGCTCCGCCGTATGGCTGTCGCACGGGCAATGTTGATGAATCCGGGGGTTCTTCTGGCAGACGAACCCACAGCAGGTCTGGATACCGAGAATATTCTGGCAGTGCTCGGACTTCTTCGAAAAGCGGCGGATGAAGGAACGGCAGTTCTTTTGGTGACCCATGAAAATGAAGCCGCCCGGTTTGCCGATCAGGTCCTGACCATGGACGCCGGCAAAGTATCTGAGTGAAACGCATATTACTGCTAAAGAACAATAACAAAGCTGAATTCAACAGTACCGCAAAAAGGGCACTGCCTGTAGATCATCACAGGCAGTGCCCTTTTTGTGGAGGGCGGGCGGATCACCCGCCCATCCAATCGTGTTAAGGTTCGAACGTTGCCGCAAGGTTTGCCGGGTTATCTGTTTTTCACATCAGCTTGCGGAACATTGCTTCAAAGTCTGCCAGGGATGCTTCTCTGGGGTTGCCGGGTGCGCAGGCATCGGCAGCAGCGGATTCGCAGAGGAAGGGCAGATCTTCTTCTTTCAGCTTTTCAAGTTTGGTCGGGATTCCTACATCGACAGACAGCTGCTGTACGGCGTCGATGGCAGCTTTACGGTATGCTTCCTGATCCATGCCGGTCGTGTCTACACCGAAGGCTTCTGCGATGGCTTTGTATTTTTCGCCGGTATA
>CACZPF010000518.1 GCA_902782975.1 uncultured Lachnospiraceae bacterium | reverse complement strand
GTAAATAAGCCGCAAGTCACCTCCTGATGGCATCTTCCATAGGGCGGCTCTGTGTTTATAAAAGAGGCGGCCGGTAACAACTGTTGTTGCCGGCCATTCATATTACAGGAGAGGTATCGTGTCTACTATAAAGGATGTTGCCAGGCTGGCAGGCGTGTCTCTTGGCACTGTTTCGAATGTTCTCAACGGCAAAACAAATAATGAGGAACTGATCGCAAAAGTCGAAAAAGCGGTCGCAGAACTCTCTTACCGGCCGGATGCCATGGCCAGAGGTCTCAAAAGTACCCGGGTACACCTGATCGGAGTGATCCTGCCCGATGCATGGCAGAGCCAGTATCAGGAACTGCTGATGACACTGGAAAAATATTTCCGCTCAGCCGGTTACAGTCTTGTGGTACGCTTCAGCCGCAACAATCAGCTGATCGAAAAGCAGTCCATAGAAGCCTTTCTGGATATCCGGGTCTCCGCCATCATAATTTACAGCGGGGCCTTTTTTCAGTTCAGGGACGAATGGAAAAAAGATCCGACGCCCATGCTTCTGATCAGCACGCAAAAACCGAATTCCTTTTACGGAGATTTTTTCTATCTTGACTATGCCCCGGGTTTTCAGGAGGCTCTTAAACACTTAAAACACGCAAGGCTTGACCATGTGGGTCTTGTCATGGAACGGTCCTTTTTCGAAAAGAGTGAGATCAGCAGAATTTACGATGACTATTTTCTGGATGACTCGCTGGTCGTTCTGACAGACAGTGCAAAGGAAACCGGATTCCGGGCTGCTTTTGAACTTTTTTCAAAATCGGAGTATATCGATGCCATAATAGCAGGAAGCGCCGACCTTGGCGAAGGCCTTAAGAAAGGACTCTCTCTTCTGAAAAAGGATGCACTTCCCGTTTATGCCGTCAAGGCTTCCAGCTGGATCCAGGATGCATATTTATATGAAGGGGAGATTTCCATTTCTCTTCATGATGTCGCTGTCCGGGCTGTCTCGGTACTCCTGGATAAAATCGATGATCCGTCTGCCTCCAAAGACAGTATTACCACCTTTACGGGTGAATTTAAAAAAGTGGAAGCTTCTTCGCCTGCCATTCTGCCGTCTTCTTCGGAACTCCGCTTTGCCATGTACGACTGTTCATCAGCCCGGAGTCTGCAGATGTACAGTATGATCTATGAGAGGGAATCCGGCCAGAAGATCCGCTTTGATATGTATCCCTATAAAGAGCTGGAAACGACTCTTTATGAAAGAGCTGACCGGAAAGATTCTTCCTACGATGGTTTTATGATCGATATTGCCTGGTTTCATGCTCTTGTAGAAAGTGGGAGCGTCAAAAACCTGGATCATATTCTGAAAAATAATCCTGAATATCTTCAGGATTTCACAAAGGATGCCGTAAAGGACTATGGCATGTATGTTGAATCGCTTTTTGCCATCCCATTTATGTCCGGTGCCCAGCTCTTATATTATCAGAGAGATCTTTTTGATAATCCGGATCTGCAGAGAAAATACCAGCGCAAATATAACGAACCCCTCGCCCCTCCGGAAACCTGGAAGCAGTTCAACGCCATTGCGGAATTCTTCACAAAATCCTTTACGCCTGATTCACCGGTAAAATACGGGATTTCCATGTCCTACGGAAATAATGTATACCTTACCATCGATTTTCTTACCAGACTGTGGTCCTATGGAGGCGATCTTTTTGACCCCCGCGGAAATATTACCATCAACAGCAGCAATGCTCTTGATGCGCTGGAAAGCCTCACCCGCTCCTACACGTACTGCTCCGGACGGATGCTGGACTCCTGGGACCGGGTCGCCCGGGAATTTGCCCAGGGTAATTCTGCCATGACCATTCTTTATAATTCAGACGCAGGAGAAATAAACGATCCCACCCATTCCAGAGTAGCCGGAAATCTGGGATATTCTCTGATCCCCGGAAAAATAGCCGTTCAGGGCGGCTGGAGCCTTGCCCTCAACCGGTACGGGCGGAATCAGAAAGAAGCAGAACGGTTCTTATTATGGGCCTGTGACAAAAGCAACGGGATCCCTCTCACATTGATGGGAGGCTCCACCCTCAGAAAAGATTATTATCAGTCTCAGGATATCGAAAAAATACAACCCTGGAAAAGGCTGACCGAGCAGACCTTTTCTCTGAGCCGCAAGCGCATCATGCCCGAGATACTTGACGACAGCCGTCTGAAAAACAGGATCTATACGAACATTGTTCCGGGCGAGATACTGGAAGTACTAAATCATAATATCAAAATGGAAGAAGCCCTGAAGAATATGGAGAAGCAAATATCCGACCTGATTCGGGGGATTGAATAGAGGAGCGGTTACGTGCAAAAAACAGCCGGTTTCTCATTTCTGAACCAGAATGAGAAGCCGGCTGTTTTTCCGGTTATTCCATAATCTCTTTTATTTTCTTTTCCACTTGTTCTGCCAGAACGTGATGGCCTTCCCTTGTGAAATGAACACAGTCGATCGGGGAAGCTTCTATAAAAGCTCCGGCATCCATAAAGTGGCAATGATAGGCATCGGCCAGTTCTTTGTAAAGCGGTGCTACCTTTTGAGAGAATT
>CACZPF010000517.1 GCA_902782975.1 uncultured Lachnospiraceae bacterium | reverse complement strand
TTATACGAGCCAATGTCCTTTCAATGCAAAGTATGTTCCGATTCTGGAACAGACGGCTAAAGAGAATGGTATCCCATTCCGGGCAATACACATAGAGAGCAGGAATGAAGCGCAGAATGCCCCGACTCCGATCACGAATTATGCTCTTTTTTATGATGGGGAGTATGTAACAAACGAGCAGATGAACGAAAAAAAGTTCCTGAAGCTGGTCAATGGATAAGAGCGTGGAATACTCTTTGAAGCTGCAGGCGAAAACGTAAAGGTTTGCTTATTTCAATTCATCATGATAAAATATAAAATGCAAATATACTGAAGAAGTGTTCATGGGGGAGAAATAAACATGAATCAGGATACGGTTGACCGTATAAGAAAGTTCACGAAAGAACGGGATTGGGATCAGTTCCATACCCCTGCCAATCTTGCGAAATCCATTGCCATAGAGGCCTGTGAATTGCTTGAATGCTTTCAATGGAGCGATACCGACTTCAGCATGCAGCATGTGAAAGAAGAGCTGGCAGATGTCCTTGTGTATTGCCAGAATATGCTGGATAAGCTGGAACTAGATGCCGATGAGATCGTGAATGCGAAAATGGATATGAATGAAAGAAAGTATCCAGTTGATAAAGCAAAAGGCAGCTCTGCAAAATATACGGAGTTTTGAGATGATCGTTTATCGAGAAAGTGTCAGTAAATTTGTAAACCAGTGTTTTGACGGGACAGCTGCTCTGGACATTGGTGAAATAATCTCTAATCAGATGCGGCTTTGCGGCATAACATACTTTGGAGAATCCCAGGTGAATGCCTGGAATGCATCATTGCCGGAGATGGCAGAAGTTCTGGCGGATTCTGGAATAGATGGGAATATTGATGTTGCTGTAGAATACAAATTAGTCCAATCTCGTGATCGGATCGATTTTTTGATCTGCGGTGACGATGAAAACGGGCATGAGAATGTGGTTGTTGTCGAACTAAAACAGTGGTCACAGGTTCGACCGTCTGGTAAACAATACTTTGTTAATACGTTTGGCGGCGGAGGTGAAGGCGATTACTGGCATCCGTCTTATCAGGCGTATAACTATGCCCAGATTCTCGTAAACTTCAATGAATATGTGCGTGAGAAAAAGGTTGGTCTGCCATCCTGTTCCTATCTTCATAACATGGCAGAAGGGAATTCCATCCTTCTTGGAAATAAGGAGAAGTATCCGCTTGTAGAAACTGCCCCCGTTTTCTACAATGGACAGAAAGAAGAACTTGCATCCTTCATAACAACATTTGTAAAGAAGCCAAATAAGGAACTTCTATATCAGATCGAGAATAGCAGGATCGTGCCATCAAAACTGCTGGCCAAAATGCTTGCAGGTGCGATTAAGGGCAATCCATTCTTCTCTTATGATGAGGCACAAGCCACATCGGTATCGGAAATAGTGGAGACGGCTATTGACTCCGCAAAATATGGCGGGAAAAGAACGATCATTATAAAGGGCGGTGCCGGTACAGGAAAATCTGTCGTTGCAATCAATGCATTGGGGCAGATGATTAATAATACAGAAGCGGGACACAGACTGAATGCTATCTATGTGACAGCAAACGCTTCTCCTCGATATTTGTATACCGAGGAGCTGGTTGGGAATGATTTCAGGAAAAACTATATCGGCAGTCTTTTCAGGTATCCAACGGTCCTGTGCCATGCAGGTGAAGACGAATTTGACTGCGCACTTTTTGATGAGGCGCACAGACTGTTTGACTTTAAAGGCGGTGTCGGGATAACAAAAGGAACACATGTCCTTGATGACTGTATTCGCGCATCACGCGTATCGGTATTCTTCATTGATGAAGATCAGGCAGTAATTAAGAATGACTTTGCTACGATCGACAGGATAAAAGACGCTGCTGAACGAATGCATTCCAAGGTCATTGAAGGAAAAAACCTGGAACTGAAAACGCAGTTCAGGGTGGCCGGCGGTGAGACATACATATCGTTCATCAAGTCATTTCTGGGATATCATCACGATGTGACTCTGTATCATCCTGACAAGTATGAATTCCGCGTCTTTGATTCAGCCGCAGAAATGCAGCAGGCGATAAAAGAAAAAGATGATCAGTATAATGCAGGATGTTCAGTCAGTGGAAAGTGCCGTCTGGTTGCAGGTTATACATTTGAGTGGGTGAGCAAAGGCCAGTTTCGAGATGGGCCTGATTATGATATTATCCTTGATTCAGGAGATTATAAAGCAAAATGGAATTTACGCTGTAAGCAGGTGGGGACAAACTATTCGTGGCTGAACGATCCTTTGTCAGTAAAAGAGGTCGGTTGTATTCATACCTGTCAGGGATTGGATATGAATTACTGTGGCGTGATTATTGGTAAGGACCTTCAGTATAGGGACGGAAAGCTCCTATTCGTAAAAGAAGAGATAGCCCGGTCTGATCAGAACAGCGGGATCCGTACTGCGGATGATGATACTGCACAAAGGCTTATTCGCAACACGTATCATGTACTACTAACGCGGGGGATGCTCGGAACATATGTTTATTGCGAGGATGAAGGACTTCGGGATTACCTGAAGGGAATGCTTAGCGTTAAATGAGAAATAGATCGGAAATTGAGTATTCTCAAAAGGGCGACAATGATTATGATGATTGTGACAGAGATGAAATACGATCAGTGATACAACTCTGTATCATGATGGAGAAAAGTGAATGGATATTACACAAACCTTTTACGACAATATGGCAACTCAATACGATAAGCTCTTTCTGGACTGGCGGGCAGCAACACGGGAGCAGGCTGGCATTCTAAACAGGATCTTTGCTGATAACGGATTCGACAGAACAGCTCAGATTCTCGACTGCGCCTGCGGGATCGGAACACAGGCGATTGGTCTGGCTGCACTCGGCTATTCTGTGACTGCATCGGACATCAGCGACGGGGAACTTGCTGAGGCGGCTGACCGGGCTTTAAAGGATGGTGTCAGGATTCGCTTTGAGCATGCGGATTTCTGTGCTTTGTCTGATACATTCTCCGAGCAGTTTGATATTGTGATCGCGATGGACAACGCTCTGCCGCACATGCTTACAGCTGAGGCTCTTGGATCTGCTGTCAGAAGCATCACCGGTCAGATCAGGCCGGGCGGCATCTTTGTGGCCAGCATCCGGGATTATAACAGTCTTCTGACTGAAAAACCGCCATATTCTCCCCCTTACATTCATAAAACGGACAAGGGGCAGCGCGTTTCCTTCCAGACCTGGGTCTGGGACGGGGATAACTATCAGCTGACGCAGTATATCATTGACGATGAGGATGATCTGCAAATTGGCAAGTTCGTGTGTGAATACAGAGCTGTCCGCAGGGAGGAACTGACCAATCTGCTCCGGACAAACGGATGCGAGGATGTGGTTTGGATGTTCCCGGATGAAACTGGATTCTATCAGCCGATCGTAGTGGCAGGAAAGAGGAAATAATGATAATCAGAAAATGCGTGCAATGTGGTGCAGACCTGAAACGTCAGCGTTTGCAGAAAATATGGATGTGTCCTTATTGCGGAGCAAGGTATGCAGATGAGGAACAGGAGCAAAAAGAGGCGCCGATGGAGTACTACGGCCTGAATGAAGAAGTATTTACAGTCGAAAAGGATCTTTCAAAAATCATGAAAGATAAGGGCGGCGGAGGTTGTATCCGTTCCATCATTCATTGTATGAATACGTTTGAAACGACAGATCAGGTTGAAAAGTATATGGTCAGTCTTCCATTTTCAGATGACATCTCTGTGAAGGGTGTACGCGAAGACCAGATTCAGAAAGCAATGCCTGTTCTGAAGAATGTTATGGACCCGGATGAGCGGGTGATCGTATACGGAAACAAAGGTATCTTTTTCAAAGGCGAAGAATACTTTGTGATAACAGACAGGCGTTCGATTTTTGTGAAAAAGAAGAATCGGAAAGAGACACTTCATACGGATATTTATTCTTTGCAATTCCAGAACTGTGGAAACTGCTGTATTAACGAAGATTATGACAAAAACCTGATCAACCTTGACGGAAACGGGAAATTTCAGGGAGCGATCCTCGCCTACATCTGCATGCGGTCTTTCGAAGCTGATCCTGAAAGAGAAAAAATACAGATTTTGTAGAATGCACAAATCCGGAGCAGACAGGCAGCCGCAGTGTGATACCCGGCATTTCTGCAATGTATATATGAAAAAGTGAGGGATGAGGTACATGAAGAATAAGGCATCATATGATGTTTACCTTTTCGGGCAGGTGCTGGGTACTCATTCTTTTTTATTAAAAGATGGTTTTCTTCAGCCTGATAAATATTCAGAGATTGCAAAGCAGTATTTTCTGCCGGGAGGTGAAACGGGAACGGCAGCAACTGTTCTTGCTTCACTTGGCGCGTCCGTCCGGATGGACGGTACGTGGATCGGCACCGAGGTCGCGCCAATGCTGAAGGAGTTTTATGCTGAAAAGGAAGTGGATCTGTCTTCTTTGACATTTACTGAGGATTCCGGTGTTATGGATTATGTGGTAATAGCCGGATCGGTACGCTCTCCGATGGGAAGATTTCAGACACTGTTTTCAACCGGCGAAAGATGGTGGAACATTCCAAGAGAAGAGGACATTGCCTGTGCAAGGGCAGTGGCGATCGATCCCTATTTCAGAGAGGAATCCATTCTGGCAGCCAGACTTTGCGGGAAACATGGCATCCCTTATGTAACGATCGACAGTCGTCATGATTCATTTTTGCATAGGAATGCGGCAGTAAATGTGATTTCGCATGAATGTACGGATCAGGAATATGCCGGGATGGCTCCTGAAAAGGTTGTGGAGCTAATGCAGAAGGAAACTGATGGATTAACTATTCTGACGCAAGGCGGCGGTGACATACTGTATGCCCGCAGGGGAGGGCCTGTCCGCAGACGCAGACCTTTCTCTGTTAATGTCAGAAGTACACTTGGTGCCGGCGATACCTTTAAGGCGGGATGCGTATATGGCCTGCTATACGGCATGGATGACGAGAAGTTAGTACGTTTTGCCAGTGCCTGTTCAGCTGTAGCAATATCGCGCTTCCCGCTTTCACTAAATCCGCCGAAGCTGGAAGAAGTACAGGCATTATTGGAATAACGGACAGAAAAGCGGCAGACTGACGATATTGCAGAATCGATGAACGGAGAATTATAATTGATAAAGAGATCGGGGAAAAGCTTTCCCGTAAAGATTATCGGATAATGTACCTTTTGACAGAGGATATTTCTTCAAGTATAAACTTGATCAGAAAAGAAAGGGCAGATGAACAGGGAAACGAATTGTGGTTTCCTATGTTGCCTGGGTATTTTGATGATTCTCCGGATGCAGAGAAAAACGGGCTTTCTGGAGAAGAAGCCATGCTTACGCATTTCAGGCATAGACAGGAATTGGAGATTGCAATATGCAGGGAGGTTTTCCCGGACAGATATACTATATTAAAGTCAAAGAAGTATAAGGACGAGGATATTCGCTGATTATTATTCTGATAAGTAAGGCAAAAGGCTGTGGAGCCTGAGATTATATATCCCAGGCTTCACAGCCCCTTTTATTTTCTCTGTCTATTATGCCGGCGGGGATCCGTTATTTTCCCTTCGCCAGCAGCTGGAAGCTGTATTCCATGGCTGCTTCGACGATTTCTCCCATAGCCTGTCCCTGTACGGCCGGATCCAGAGAATCTACATAGCGGAATCCGAAGAAGCAGTATCCCTTGTGATATTTCCCGTAGGTATCCAGGCAGCGCTTTACCTCGTTGACGATCACATCATGAGGTGCGTTGATCTGGGCCGGCGCTCCGTTGCTGTCATAACCGCCTACCAGACCGATGCGGTCGCCGTACTTTTCGATGAGGCTGCAGATATCGTTGCTGATCTGTACAGAAGACCAGGCGGCCCATCCGCAGTCGATCATGTCTTCAATGATGGCTTCCGCGTGTCCGCAGCAATGGTAGATCGGTTTGATCCCCCTCCGGATGCATTCCTGGGCAAAGCGTTTATGATGCGGCTTGATCAGCTGACGGTAAGTCTCCGGAGACATGAACAGATCCCGCTGGGTCGCCACATCGTCAAAATAGGTGATGGTATCCGGATG
>CACZPF010000516.1 GCA_902782975.1 uncultured Lachnospiraceae bacterium | reverse complement strand
GTGTTTCAAATCTACCACTATTGGCGCAGTGAATGCGCCATGAAAGGTGAAAATATGAGTCTTTTGGAGTTAAGAGAAATATCGAAAATTTATGGAGAGCTGAAAGCTCTTGACAATATCAATCTTTCTGTAGAAAACGGGGAATGGACAGCCATCATGGGGCCTTCCGGTTCCGGAAAGAGTACCATGATGAATATCATCGGCTGTATGGATAAGCCCACGCACGGAGAAGTACTTCTGGACGGCGTAGATATCGCGAAGGAGAGCCAGAAGAATCTGACGGCGATCCGCCGTGATAAGATCGGCCTTATTTTTCAGCAGTTCCATCTGGTCAATTATCTGACTGCGGTTGAAAATGTTATGGTAGCCCTGTATTATCACAGTATTCCGGATGAGAAGGAAGCCATGCAGGCTCTTGCACGTGTCGGCCTTGCAGAACGTGCCAGGCATCTGCCGAGCCAGCTGTCCGGCGGCGAGCAGCAGAGAGTCTGCATAGCCAGAGCGCTTATTAATCATCCCGAGATCGTTCTGGCTGATGAACCGACAGGCAACCTGGATGAGGCAAACGAAAATATCGTGCTGGATATTTTTCACCAGCTGCATGAGGAACATACGACGCTTATTGTTGTAACCCACGACCCGGAGGTGGCCGAGGTTGCACAGAGGACTATTACACTGGATCATGGACATATTAAAAGTGACCGGCTCAACGAGAATTTTGGAAGATAAAACGCAAGGATTCTTAGAGAAAAGGATCGTACAGAAAAATACTTCTATAAGGAATTTCTGGCATAGGATGGCAGTTTGTGGTAACATAAAAAAGGACTGCCGCAGCCATCTTTTATAAGGAGATCTATAGTATGAAAAGAAAGAAAACGGCAGTTTTTGTCGTTGCGGGAATTATCTGCGCAGCTGTCCTGTGCGGCTGCGGTTCCGGTTCGGGAAGCTCCCGCAAAGAGGCCACCTATAAAGACGGAACATACGAAGGAAAAAGCAGCGAATATGAAGGAGAAGAAGACGGAAGCGGTGCCGGATACGGCGTTGTTACCTTGACGATCTCCGGCGGAAAGATTTCGGATGCGGAGTTTAAGACCTACGAGCTGGATGGTACCTTAAAGGATAAGGAATACGGGAAGCAGAACGGCGAGGTTGCCAACCAGGATTTCTATAATAAAGCCCAGAGAGCAGTTCAGGCCAGTGCAAAGTATGGCGAGCAGCTGGCGTCTACGGGCAATGCAGACGAAGTTGACGCGATTACAGGTGCAACCATATCTTATAACGAATTTAAGGAAGCAGTGGAAGACGCACTGAATAAGGCAGCAGAATAAGTGATCAATGAGAAAGGGTCGGTGAAGATGAAAGTATTTAAACATATATTGAGCATTGGAGCCGGCCTCTTTCTTTTTGCCGGGATCCCGACACTTTATTACCGGGTGCCCCTGATGGCCATGTACGGAAGCGGGGATGTGGATTCGGTTTCCGGGGCTTCTCTTGTGGCACCGGAACAGCCTTCCGGTGAATTTCTGGTTTTAATCAATAAAAAGCTTCATACAGAAACTATGGATGACTGGAAAGCCTTCTTTAATGAAGAGCCTGTGGGGGTTATTTTTGAGGATATCAAATGCATTACCGCAGATGGAGATGTAAATGGATCTCAGCTTGCCGAGCGATATCGGATACGTCTTCCGGAAAATCAGATGTCCGTCAAGTCGGAGAACGGCCTGATGGCCGTTTCCAAAGCCCAGTGCGGTTTGTTTGATGTAATGGTTCTGTCCAGGGAAATGGGCGATGTTTTTGATATCGGAACGCTTCTTCACAACCCGGATATTGAATGCATGACGATCACCGACCATGGGGAAGAGGCACAGGAAACAGGTTCTGAAGCTCTGGAGGATGACATTCCGGAAGAAGAAAAACCGGAAGAAGATATTTAATGTAAGGACGGTGAGGATTTGAGAAAAGCGAATGCGGTGATTACCGCCCTTATTTTGATTTTGTTTATTCTTCATGGAGTTCTGGGAGCTTTTCAGATGGTTGGCGCAGGCGGGACAGCACACAAAGTTCTGGCCCGGGCTGCTTTTACGCTGATTATAATTCATACGCTGATCGGTGTAAAATATACCGTTGATTCTCTGAGAGCAATCAGGAAATCAGGAGTATCCTATCCGGGGGAGAATAAACTGTTCTGGGCACGAAGAATCAGCGGTGCCGGGGTCATGGTTCTTCTCGGGTTCCATTTTGGCGCCTTTACGCAGAGGCTGGACGGCGCCCTGAGACTTGCACATTTTGACGGATTTAAGCTGGCGGTTTCGCTCCTCCTGGTGGTGATGATCGCATTTCATGTAATTACCAATGTAAAGCCGATGCTGATTTCTTTTGGAATCAGAGGCCTGAAGGAGAAAGTGTTCGATATTCTTTTTGTCCTGTCGATTCTCCTTCTTTTTATGGCTGTGGGATTTGTAATCTATTATTTACGCTGGAATGTGTGGTAAAAGAGAGGACCCGGTGTGATAGCCGGGAGGATAAGATCAGAGGCATAAAGGTATGAGAGAAACAGACAGAGCAGAAAAATCAGATAACAGAGAACATCAGGCAGGATCAGTCAATATAGCAGGGGCAGGCCTGGCTGGTCTTTCTGCTGCGTTGACCCTGGCGGAGCAGGGAATACATTGCAATCTCATTTCGGTACTGCCTTCCGAACGTGCACAGTCTGTGATGGCTGAAGGCGGCATGAATGCTGCACTGAACACCATGGGCGAAGCGGATGAGCCGAGGTTTCATTTTGAAGATACGATGAAGGGCGGTGTTTACCTGGCAGATCCGAATGCTGTAAAGGGACTTACAGATACCGCGCCTGACATTATTAGGAGGCTGCATGCTATCGGGGTTCCCTTTCAGATGAAAGGCCAGGAGATCGTACAGCGGCCTTTTGGCGGTCAGAAGAAAAAAAGAACAGCCTATGCCATGAGCAGTACAGGCAAGGTGGTTATGACTTCTTTGATCGATGAAGTTCGAAAATTCGAAGCGTCCGGATCGATCCGGCGCTTTTCGCATATAGAAATCCGGAAAATAGAAATAAAGAATGCCAGATGCCTGGGGCTTTGGGGGCGTGATACCTATACAGGTAAGAGTGTGTTCTTTCCGGGCCCCGTTATCCTTTGCTGCGGAGGATTAAATGGCTTTTTTTCCGGAATGACAACGGGAACAACAGCTAATACAGGCAGTCTTACGGCTTCTTTATTTGCAGACGGCGTGCAGATGGGAAACCTGGAGATGATCCAGTATCACCCTACTACGGCAGCCATATCCGGCAAGCGTATGCTGATCAGTGAAGCTGCAAGAGGAGAAGGGGGCAGGCTCTTTGTCCGGCGGAGATCTTCGTGCGGCGGCCAGCCGGAAGAAGAGTGGTATTTTATGGAAGAAAAATATCCGGAGCTTGGCAATCTGATGCCGAGGGATGTGGTTTCAAAAGAAATCTATACGGTGATCCATGATCCGGACCTGGAGGATCAGGTATATCTTGACATTCGGCATCTGAATAAGGAAACCTGGTCAAAAAAACTCTCGGATCTTCGGAAGGAAGTTATTCATTATCTGAACATTGATCCTGTCAGGGAGCCTGTTCCCATCAGCCCTGGGATCCACTTCTTTATGGGCGGGATTCTGGTGGACGAACAGCACAGGACTAACATTGGAAATCTTTGGGCGGCGGGAGAATGTGCCTGCCAGTATCACGGAGCAAACCGTCTTGGCGGAAATTCGATGATCGCTGCAGTATACGGAGGCCATGTGGCAGCACTGGATGCCGGAAAGATGAAAAAAAACGGTGCCCTTCCGGCAGGACCGGAAATCCCGGAAGCTGAGGAAACTGGAAACACTGCAGTGCAGGAAACCGTACTGGTTCAAAAGAAAATGACGGAGATCCTGGCGGAAGGACTCGGGATCTACCGGAATGAAGAGGCGCTTCAGAAAGCATTGCAGGGCCTTGAAAATCTGGAAAAAATGACCGAAGGCAAAGAAGAAAGGCAGAGACTTCTTCTGGCAAAAGCGATGGTGTGTTCGGCAATTGAAAGGAAAGAGAGCCGTGGAGCACATGCCCGGACAGATTTTCCCGAACGGGACGATGTCCATTTTAAGAAGACTACTGTTGCTGAGTATGACGGGAAAAATATCCGGATCACCTTCCGTCCTTTGCCGGCTCTTAGAAAATGAAGAATGGGGAGATTTCTGTGAAGAAGATAAAAAATAAAAAGGATACAGCGGAAACCTCTTTTGAGATCCGAATTCTGCGGAAGAAAAGAAATGAGCACACACAATACTGGCAGACGTTTCTGTATTCACCGAAGGAAGAAAATGAAACGGTCGCTACGGCACTGAAGGCACTGAATGACATGGAAGATCTGAAAGATGTGGAAGGTCATGAGGCCGAACCGGTGATATGGGAGAACAGCTGCCTCCAGAAGAAGTGCGGCGCCTGTGCCATGGTCATCAACGGATGTCCCGGGCTGGCATGTGATACCAGATTGTCAGACCTGAAAAAACCGGTCATATTGGAGCCGCTGCACAAGTTTCCGGTTGCCGCTGATCTGATGGTAAACCGTGAGGTGATGTTTCAGAATCTTACTGTTCTTGAGGCCTGGCTCAATCAGCAGGCTGCCCCGGCAGAAGGCAAAAACCATGATGCCCATGAGGCTTCCATCTGCCTGCAGTGCGGATGCTGTCTGGAAGTATGTCCGAATTATGCATCGGACGGCTCCTTCTTTGGAATGGCAGCCATGGTGCCTGCATCCAGAGTTCTGATTCAGATGAGTGAGGAGGAGAAGAGCAATCTTAAAGATGCCTACAAAAAGCATATTTACGAGGGCTGTGGCAAGTCTCTCGCCTGCCAGAATATATGTCCTGCCGGTATCAATATTCAGGGACTGATGGCAAGGTCCAACGCCGCCGCGGTCTGGAAACTGTTTTCCCGCCTGAGAAAAAAGTCTTAGAAAAG
>CACZPF010000515.1 GCA_902782975.1 uncultured Lachnospiraceae bacterium | reverse complement strand
TTCCTTCCGCGAAGAATTTCGGCTGGGGACGTTTCATGGCAAGGTCAACATTCCAGTTCCTGTGATGCACGCGCCAGACACTGCCCATTCCGCCGTGTATGGCATCAGAATTGACCTGATAGGTCTCCAGGATCTCATCACCCTTTTGTATTTTTTCATTAGAGATCGCCTCCGGTTTCATGCCGTCTGCCAGCCGGCTTGCGGCATCTTCGATGCTGGCCCGGAACATGGACATCTCTTCATCTACACTGCCTTTACTAATAGAAACGTTGATACTGCTGGTCATGAATTCTTCCATAAAGCAAAAACTCCTGTTGATAATTCCTGGGTCAGTGTTATTCTTCTTCAAAAGCTCATATCCGGTGTATTATCCCGCTGGTATGAGCACCAGTTTCCATTTTCCACCAGTTCTTCCCGGGCGAGCACCGTCAGCAATTCTTCTGTCTGGCCGCGTTTTGCAAGCTGGTCAGAAATCCTGCTGTAAAATCTTTCCATCTTCCGGTGGTCGGAAAAGATTCTCGGAAGGGACAGCCGCCCGTAATAGTTCGAAATAAACAACGTCACGGCTGAGATCGTGCCGAGAAGGATCTTCAGTCCGGTCCGACAGAACTCCACATTCATTACCTGAAACACCGGCTGGAACACTAATCCGCCGCTCACCAGTTCAAAAACGACCGCAGCCAGATAAAGAACTATACTGATGATCAGTGCCACATGAACAACATTTTCACTTATCCTGATATCCTTCAGGGATCGTCCTTTTGCGTTTTCATGATACCTGCGCTGGTCTTCCACCCAGCATTCACGGATGTCATGTTTTTCTTTTGCCGGCGGTCCTGCCGTCAGGGCGCACAGCGCCGTCAGGATCCATGCGGTTTCTTCCTGCTGCGTCCATGAGAGCAGCTGTGCGGCTTCGATCGTTGTTCCCGCATACCGCAGATACACCTGTACCCGCAGACACTCGGCCAGAGCACGGTATTCAATATATCTTCGATGGCAGTCAGACCGGGCGGCATATCTCTGGCAAAGCCACGCTCCGATCAGCATGACGCCGCAGACCAGGATCATCCAGATCGCCTGTACCTCATCGTACATGAGGAAGGCAAAGGTAAGGATCATGCTTGCAGCTGCCAGAAGAGCCAGGACCCTGCGATAGCGTTTCGCATACATAAAACTGATCTTTCCCGCAATCAGGCTGACCAGTTCCATTCCGCAAAGCTTCGGGTCATCCGCAGCCTGTTCAGGGATCCTTGATTTTACCGGCGCCTGAGATTCCCGCGCCTGCCGGTTAAATTCATTCGTCTTTTTAAGAATATCCTCTATGGCCGCTCGATTGCCCAGCAGCTGTATCGTACCGGCTGCTTTATCACGGCGGTTGCCTCCCGGAGTAAACACATGAATAACTCCCGTGTTGCTCTCTGTGCGCACCGACATTCCGGAAGAAGGATAATAGCTTCCATGGAGTGCAAAGTCCACTGCTTCCGCTGTACCACAGGCAGCATCTGTTCCGGTGCCGCCGTCCCAGAGCGCCAGCAGGACATGGCAGTGTGACACCACATAGATCCCTGCCTGACGAAGCAGGTAATCCCTGTTGATCCCCGCATCCGGTACCGGCTCTGTCCACGGTACGGCAAAAACATCATCCGCTCTGGCCAGATGGTGGGCAAGACGCTTCCCCGCAGCCGGACTGAAGTCCTTTTTATATTTTTCAGGCGGCATTGGAAGCGCAGCTAACAGGGGCATGCCCAGTTCTTCTGATACATCCGCGCACAGAAGGTCTCCTCCTTCCGCGAGACTGGACAGCATAACAAACTGAGAGGCCGGATACTTTCCCCGCAGTCTTTTTAATTCTGTCTTCACAGATTCATATATGGCCGGCTTATCCTCTTCCCGTATGATACGGTGCCCGGTAACCCCGATTATAACCGGGATCGTTCTGTCGATCTCCATTGCTGTTGTTCCTCGTTTTTTCCTCATCCGAACGCTATGGCTGCCGGGTTGCT
>CACZPF010000514.1 GCA_902782975.1 uncultured Lachnospiraceae bacterium | reverse complement strand
TAAAAACATTATGTTTATTAAGCATTCTATACAAGATATTGATGAAATGAACATATGATTTTCTATGTTTCACGTGAAACATTATATAGCAACAGGTAAATAAAAGTGATATAATATACGATAGCATTAGTATGAATACATATTTGAACATATACTGCTCAAAGATGAATTATGCTTTTGTCCAATTGCAATATGTCTTAGGTGTCTGGGAAAGAAAAATCTACTCTCTCAGATACAGTGAGGAGGGAGTATAATTGGGTAAAGTAATTGCAATTGCCAATCAGAAGGGTGGAGTTGGAAAATCTACAACTGCGATAAACTTATCTGCCTGTTTAGCTGAAAAAGGAAAACATATTCTGGTAATCGATATTGATCCTCAAGGCAATACAACAAGTGGATTAGGAGTTGAAAAAGCAGAATTAGATAATTCATTATATGAATTAATTATAGGAGAAGCCGAACCGGAAGACGTTATTATTAAGAATACTGTAGAAAATCTGGACGTAATTCCTTCTAATGTTAATCTTTCCGGTGCAGAAATTGAGATTTTCGAGCTGGAGGAAAAAGAATTTATAATCAAAAAAATCGTTGAGAAGGTACGAAGAAGATATGATTATGTAATCATGGACTGTCCTCCATCATTGAGTATGCTCACGATTAATGCTCTGACAGCTGCAAATTCTGTAATTGTACCTATTCAATGTGAATATTATGCCCTGGAAGGATTGTCACAGCTGATCTATACAATAGATCTTGTGAAAGAAAGGTTAAATAGTAAACTGAAAATAGAAGGAATTCTGTTTACAATGTTTGACACAAGAAATAATCTCTCTTCACAGGTTGTGGATAATGTAAGGAATAATCTTAATCAGAAAATCTACACTACTGTAATTCCAAGAAATGTAAGACTTGCGGAAGCCCCAAGTTACGGAATGCCGATCAACCTGTATGACAGCAGATCCTCCGGGGCGGAAAGTTATAGAAAACTGGCCGAAGAAATTATCGGGGAGGGCTGATAATGGCAGTAAAGAAGGGTTTGGGAAGAGGACTTGATGCACTGATCAGACCAGCTGTTAACAAATCAGCTGTTTCGACAGAAGAAAAGAAAGAAAATCAGAGGAATAATTCAAAGCCTGCAGGAAAAATACAGGATAACGAAAAAGAAACGGCAGAAAAAAAGTCTGAGAAAAAAACAGGAACAAAATCAAAATCAGAGAAACAAACCAGACCTCAGGATGATCAAAACTCGGAAGAGTCCGTAAATGTAAATATAGAAGAGACTCCGCAGAATGAAGAGCTGAACACAGCAAAAAAGTCATCTGCAGAAGAAAACAAGCCGGATGAAAGTCAGAGGCCAGAGCGGGTTGTAAAAATTACAAGTGTAGAACCAAACAGAACACAGCCAAGAAAAAATTTTGATGAAGACTCATTAATGGAACTGGCAGAGTCCATTAAACAGTACGGCATTCTACAACCATTATTAGTATCCGATAAAAAGGACTATTATGAAATCATTGCCGGTGAAAGAAGATGGCGCGCTGCGAAGCTGGCTGGTTTAAAAGAAGTTCCTGTTATCGTCAAAGAATTGAATGATCAGGAAAGAGTAGAAATTTCTTTGATTGAAAACATACAGAGAGAAGATCTAAATCCGATTGAAGAAGCACAGGCTTTCAAACGGCTGATCGATGAATTTTCTCTAAAACAGGATGAAATTGCTGAAAGAGTATCAAAAAGCCGTACAGCTGTCACAAATTCCATGCGTCTGTTAAAACTGGATGAAAAAGTGCAGCAGATGCTGATCGATGATATGATTTCGGCTGGACATGCCCGTGCACTCCTGGCGCTGCCTCTTAATGAACAGCAGGCAGAAATTGCCATGAAGATTTTTGATGAAAAACTCAGTGTTCGTGAAACTGAACGACTGATCAAAAACATTCTGACTCCGCCAAAGAAGACTGAAAGGGTCATTGTCAGAGACTTTACACAGGATGCGATCTTCGAAAATCTGGAAGAAAAAATGAAAGGTATCCTTGGAACTAAAGTCAATATAAACAGGAAAAGAAACAATAAAGGAAAAATTGAAATAGAATATTATTCCATGGAGGAATTGGAAAGAATTACTGATCTGTTAAATACTATCGGATAAGGAGAACGCCAACATGAGCGGATTGTTTGAAGCCCTGGGAGGTTCCGGCATAATGTCCATCATCTTGCTGATTCTCGGAATTATCATCCTTTTTAACGGAATCAGCAATAATATGCGTTTAAACAGACTTGAACGCAGATACAAAATGTTTATGAAAGGATCAGAAGGACAGACATTAGAAAAATCGTTTGCCCGAAAGTTCAATCAGATCGACCGGCTTTTCGAAGCAAAAGGAGATCATGATCAAGATATTGCTGCTCTTAAAAATAATCTTGGTCTCGTATTCAGTAAATATGGAATAGAAAAATACGATGCATTTGATGATGTTGGAGGAAAGTTAAGTTTTGCCCTTGCGATGTTGGATAAAAACAATACAGGCATCATCCTGGATGCAGTTCATAGCCGTGATAACTGCTTCTTATACTTGAAAGAAATCGTAAAAGGTGAATCCTATGTAATGCTAAGCGGAGAGGAAGTTGAAGCTCTGCGTAAGGCAGTCAATTTCGGATACGGAGAACTGGAACAGCTGATACTCGAAACAGAAAGAAACAACGAAGCATCAAAACAGAGCAATAAAGAACCAAAGGAGTCATATAATAAAGAAAGCAGACTAAGCAGTAAAGAAACCAGACAGAATAGTAAAGAAACTGTAGAGAATAATAGAGAAACCATGCAAAATAACAAAGAAACTATACAAACCCAGGAGGTTAAATAACAATGCTTGATATAAAATTTGTAAGAGAAAACCCGGAAATCGTAAAGCAGAACATCAGAAACAAATTCCAGGATCAGAAGCTGGAACTCGTCGATAAGGTTATCGAACTGGACAAAAAGAATAGAGAAATTAAGCAGGAAGTAGAAGCCTTAAGGGCAGAAAAAAACAAATTTGCCAAATTAATCGGCAACCTGATGCAGCAGGGCAAGAAAGAAGAAGCAGAAGAAGCCAAGAAAAAGACGATGGAATCCGACGACCGGATAAAAGAGTTAACCGAAAGTGAGAAAGAAGTAGAGCAGGAACTGAAAAAGAATATGATGGTGATCCCGAACATTATCGATCCTTCTGTTCCCATCGGAAAAGATGATACAGAAAATGTAGAGATCGAACGTTTTGGTGAGCCGGTCGTACCGGATTTTGAAATTCCATACCATATTGATATTATGGAAAGCTTTAATGGTATCGATCTGAAAACAGCAAGAGAAAAAGTAGCCGGAAATGGTTTCTATTATTTAATGGGAGATATTGCCCGTCTTCATTCTGCAGTAATCTCTTACGCCAGAGATTTTATGATCGACAGAGGATTTACTTACTGCGTACCTCCTTTCATGATCCGCAGTGATGTTGTTTCCGGTGTTATGAGCTTTGCCGAAATGGATGCCATGATGTATAAGATCGAAGGAGAAGATCTCTACCTGATCGGTACCAGCGAGCATTCCATGATCGGAAAATTCCGTGATCAGACTATTCCGGAAGCAGATCTTCCTCAGACTCTTACCAGCTATTCACCCTGTTTCCGTAAAGAAAAGGGAGCTCATGGACTTGAAGAAAGAGGCATCTACCGTATCCATCAGTTTGAAAAGCAGGAAATGATCGTTGTATGTAAACCGGAAGACAGTCCCATGTGGTTTGACAAGCTCTGGCAGAATACCGTAGATTTTTTCAGAAGCCTTGATATCCCGGTCCGTACTCTCGAATGCTGCTCCGGCGATCTGGCAGATCTGAAAGTGAAATCCCTTGATGTAGAAGCCTGGTCTCCTCATCAGAAGAAATATTTTGAGGTAGGAAGCTGTTCTAATCTTGGAGATGCACAGGCACGCCGTCTGCAGATCCGCGTAGCTGGAGAAAACGGAAAGAAGTACCTTGCTCATACGCTGAATAATACAGTTGTAGCACCTCCCAGAATGTTGATCGCTTTTTTGGAGAATAATCTCAATGAAGATGGATCTGTCAACATTCCGAAGGCTCTTCAGCCTTATATGGGCGGGAAAACCAGGATCGAGAAAAAAGTAAAATAAACCAGCAAAATCCCTTGCCACCTGCACAACTTGAGAATATAATCTCAGATTGTGGCAGCAGGCCACTAAGGAGGTGCTATCTTGCACAGTTATTTAAAATCTGTTGGTTTTTCAAAAATAACAAAACGAACACAGATGCGTCAGATCATACTGGATGTAGTTCGTAATTACGATGAAAAACGTACAGTAGAAAATCATGAAGACGGGGTTTTTGCGGAGTTTTCCAAGAATTATGGCAGTGATTTCGGTGTCACTGTATGCGGCCAGTACGACGAAGAACACAAATTCCATCCTGAATATTCATTTCCTTTCTTCAGAGGGACAGGAATCACGACCAGAGAGCCTGTTATGGTCGAAAGACATGCGGATAAAGAATCCTTCGCAGGTGCCTGTGATGATTTAAGAGTCGGTGTAACACTGGTATTTTACGTTCAGAATGCAGCAGAGTACATGAAATCTTACAGGAAAGACCAGCCAAAGGAAAACAATAATCCTGTGACCTTGTCCGGTCTTGCCAGTGAAGGAAAGATCCTGTTTCCTATACTTAAAGACAAGGAAGCAGTACTGGTAGAAAAAGAACTGTCAAAAAACAGAAGCAATCTTCTTGCCGCCGCCAGAAACGGGGATGAAGAAGCTATGGAAAATCTGACCATGGAGGAAATGGATACATACTCCATGATTTCAGAAAGAATCCAGACAGATGATGTATTTACCATTGTAGATTCCTATTTTATGCCCTATGGATTTGAATGCGATCAATACAATGTTATGGGAGAAATTGTTGATTTCTCCTCATTCAAAAACACGATGACAGGTGAAGAAATATACCAGTTTACCATAGAGAGCAACGACATGCAGTTTGATATCTGTATCAACAAAAAGGATCTTCTGGGCGAACCGGAAGTAGGCCGACGCTTTAAAGGAGTCGTATGGCTTCAGGGACAGATCCATTTCTGATATGAATAATGGGAATGTATTTTTTTGAGTAATGGGGACGTTGTTTCTGACTCACCTTCACTGTGTGAGTCAGAAACAATGTCCCCATTACTTATGGTATGGTATCCTTTGAACTCTGATCCGTCAGCAAAATCCCTGGTCGCTCAGACCAGGGATTACACTAATCAATATTTTGTTTATCCTGAGAGATTACCAGAACCATGAGAGTTGTCCAAAGGAAAGCAGCGTGCTTCCGCATAACAGCATCAGGACTCCTACCAGTGCACCGATCATGCCAAGACCTATGGACGGATGAAGGATATTCAGGATACCGACGGCCGCCATCACGATACC
>CACZPF010000513.1 GCA_902782975.1 uncultured Lachnospiraceae bacterium | reverse complement strand
GGAAAAACCATACTTCTTGGAATTACAGGCAGTATTGCCGCTTACAAGATTGCTTATCTGGCCAGCGCTTTAAAGAAAAAGAAGGCAGATATTCATGTGATCATGACAAAGAATGCCTGTAATTTTATAAATCCTGTTACCTTTGAAACATTAACAGGCAATAAATGTCTGACAGATACCTTTGACCGGGGATTTACTTTTGAAGTGGAGCATATTTCCCTCGCCAAAAAAGCAGATCTTGTGCTGATCGCGCCGGCGAGTGCCAATATGGTCGGCAAAATAGCCCACGGGATCGCAGATGATATGCTTTCGACGACGGTAATGGCATGCCGCTGTCCGAAGCTGATCTCTCCCGCCATGAATACTGCCATGTATGAAAATCCGGTGGTACAGGATAATCTGACGACTTTGAAGCATTATGGCTGGGAGGTCATCGATCCTGCCACGGGTTATCTGGCCTGCGGGGATACAGGAGCAGGGAAGATGCCGGAGCCGGAAACACTTCTCGCCTGTATAGAACACACGATCGGATGTAAAAAGGATATGAAGGGTCTGAAGGTGCTGGTCACCGCAGGGCCTACCCAGGAAGAAATCGACCCGGTCCGCTATATAACCAACCATTCTTCCGGAAAGATGGGGTATGCCATTGCCAGAGCGGCAGCCATGCGGGGAGCGGATGTCACGCTGGTCAGCGGGCGTACCGCGCTGGATCCTCCCATGTTTGTCAGGACGGTCCCTGTGATTACAGCGGCGGACATGTTCGAAGCTGTCACATCGGTTTCTGAAGAACAGGATATTATTATTAAGGCCGCTGCGGTTGCAGATTACCGTCCGGCAGCAGTCAGTGAGGACAAGATCAAAAAGTCTGAAGGCCAGTTGGAGATCCGTCTGGAGAGGACGGAAGATATTTTAAAATACCTGGGAGAACATAAGCCCCGGGGACAGTTTCTGTGCGGCTTCTCGATGGAGACGCGCGATATGATAAGTAATTCCAGAGCCAAGCTCGAAAAGAAGAACCTGGACATGATCGCCGCCAATAACGTAAAAGTGGAAGGTGCCGGTTTCCAGGGGGATACCAACGTGCTGACTCTGATTACCCAGGAGGAGGAAGTTTCACTCCCGTTGATGAGCAAGGAGGAGGCATCCCATCTTCTTCTGGACAAGATCCTCAGTCTGAGAGAACCCTAAAACTGAGGGAATCCTAAAACCTATGCCCCTGCCCGGGGAGAACAGGGCTGCCGCCTTTCAGAACCGGAGAAATTTACCCGAAAAGGCATCTTTTTATTCTACTATTTCACACCGTATTGCATCCTTATGCAGGATAAGTACTGCATAAATAAGAGGAGCGGTAACAAGGAGGAAAAAAACATGACAGAAATGACCCGCAACACCAGTGTAATGAGCAGAAATGTCAGAGGAGGAGCGGCATCCGGCAGGAAGGATACACGCTGGATGGTAAGCACTGCACTTATGGCCGCCATTGTGATCCTGCTGGCGAACACTCCGCTTGGCATGATCCAGCTCCCGGTAATTAAAGCTACGACCGTACATATTCCGGTTATTCTTGGAGCCATCGTACTTGGACCGCTTTCCGGGGCAATCCTCGGATGTGTGTTCGGTTTCTGCTCCATGATCAGCAACACCATGGCGCCGACCCTTTTATCCTTTGCTTTTTCGCCTTTTCTCGCAGCAGACCTGGCAGGCGTTTTTAAGGCTGTCTGGATCTCTGTAGGATGCCGTATCATGATCGGTGTTGTTGCCGGATGGCTGTGGATCCTTCTGAAAAAAATGAAGGTGAATTCCTGGATCGCGCTTCCGGTC
This sequence comes from uncultured Lachnospiraceae bacterium, assembly GCA_902782975.1. GTDB lineage: Bacteria > Bacillota > Clostridia > Lachnospirales > Lachnospiraceae > Blautia_A. The sequence continues at coordinate 715 of CACZPF010000513.1, read as the reverse complement.
ACCGGTTTTATCGGTTCCATGACAAATACTGTACTGGTTATGGGAAGTATTTATCTGCTGCTTGCAAGACAGTATGCAGAAGTAAAAGAGGTGGCGGTCAGCGCCGTGTTCGGCCTTGTTATGGGAACCGTGACTGCATCCGGCATTCCGGAAGCTATTGCCGCGGCAGTTCTTGTCGCTGCCATCGGAAAAGCGCTGCTTGCTTTTGTAAACAGACAGAGAAGATAACCCGTCGGTGCATCCGTCCAGGCCCGGAAGTGTTCGCGGGCCGGATGTGAGCCGCAAAGATTTGTGACAGGAGGCTATGGCTGGCAGGTATGATTTTAGCAATAGATATCGGAAATACGAATATAGTGGCGGGCTGCATCGACAGCGCGCACACAGAATTTATTGAACGCATTTCCACGGTACGGACCAAAACAGAATTGGAATATGCGGTGGATATTAAGACGATTCTGGATATCCATAATATCAGAAAAGAAATGCTGGAAGGCTGCATTATTTCATCAGTTGTTCCCCAGATCACGGATATCGTGCGGCTGGCTGCGGTTAAAATCCTCGGTAAAGAGGTGATGGTCCTGAGTCCCGGACTTCGTACAGGCCTTAATATCCTGATGGATAATCCGGCTACTCTGGGCGCAGATCTGGTGGCAGATGCTGTGGCAGGCATTGCCCATTATCCGCTTCCTCTGATCATCATTGATATGGGTACGGC
>CACZPF010000512.1 GCA_902782975.1 uncultured Lachnospiraceae bacterium | reverse complement strand
GTGACGGCTCTTCTGGGGCCGCAGGTCGATATCGCATCGCCCGTGATGAGCCGGGCAGGCGGAACCTACGGCGAAGAGCCGCAGCTGACGCTCGATATCACATCAGCTTATGTTAATGCCATGCAGTCCACCTATGATGAAAACGGCGAAGACCTTGGGTGGGGCGCGGAATCTGTTTACTGCTTTACCAAGCATTTCGGCGGAGCTGGTTCCACCGAGGGCGGACGTGACGACCACAGCTTCAGCGGACGCTATGCGGTATTCCCCGGAGGCAATCTGGAAGCACATTTTATCACCTATTTTGACGGTGTATTCAAACTGCCGGGCAAGACAGGATCTTCCGGTATCATGACCGAGTATGCCATCGATGTGGATCAGGACGGCAATGAATTCGGCGGTCATCTGGCAGGCGCCTATAATCCATTTATCTACAGACTTTTGAATCAGTACGGATTCGATTCTCTTAAGATCACCGACTGGGGTGTATTCGGCGGCCTCGGCAATAAGACCGGCGGTCTATGGGGAACAGAAGAAATGTCTGAGCCGGAGAGGATCGCTCTCGGATTCAAGAGAGGCGTTAACCTGCTTGGCGGATATGGAAACCTTGACAATATTACCGAAGGCTACAACCTTCTTGTCCAGAATGAAGGACAGCAGGAAGCAGATTCCATCATGAGTGCGGCAGCATACAATTATATCGTGCTGATGATGAAGCTTAAGATGTTTGAGCAGCCGTATAATGATTCGGCTTATGCAGATTCGATCATCTACAGCGAAGAATCGAATGCCTACGGTAAAGAGACCCAGAAGAGATCGGTCGTCATGATCAAGAATGATGGAACGATCAAAGAAGGCGGCAAAGAGGGAACTGAGAAACCGAAGGTCTATGTACCTTATGTGTACAGTACAGGCTTTACAGCCAACTGGATGTTCGGCATCAATCCCGGAACACCTTCCTGGAGTCCGGGTATGGATCTGGATACGCTGGGACAGTATTTTGAAATAGTAACCGATACAGTGGGTGAACCGACGGGCGAGCCCGGAGGGGACGGGAATCCTGCTTTTACAAAGGATGACATTACCCGTGCATCGGAAGATGACATCAAAGCCTGCGATTATATTCTGGTCGGAATGACCGGGGCATTCAGCGCTTCCTACAGCTCCTACCTGACAGCAGCCTTCGGACCGCCTGCAGAAGCGCCGACCGAACCGGAGGTATACTATCCGCCGAGCCTTCAGTATGCGGAATATAAAGCAGATACCGCCCGGGAGGTTTCCATTGGCGGCGATATGATCGAGGGCGAAAAAGAAAACCGCTCCTACAAGGGCGTTACCGCACCTGCCGATGCCAATTACGGACATCTGGAAGCCCTTCAGTATGCCGAATCTGTGGCAGGGGATATCCCCGTGATCGCTTCTGTATCCATGGAACGCGGCATGGTATGGACCGATGTCGAACCGCTCTGTGATGTTATCCTGGTTTCCTACAACGGACAGAAAACGGATGCTGTGGCAGAGATTATCCTTGGCCAGACCGAGCCCGCAGGCCTTCTGGTATTCCAGCAGCCGGCCTCCATGGAAGCCGTAGAAGCTCAGATGGACGACGTTCCGAGAGATATGGAATGCTATAAAGATGCGGCAGGAAATACCTATGACTTTGCTTTTGGTATGAACTGGGGCGGCGTGATCGACGACGAGAGAACGAAGAAGTATCAGGCAGAGCCGATTACAAAGATCACAAGCTTTGATTTTGGCGAACAGTTCCTTGCGGCAGCAGAGGAAGAAGCGGATGATTTTGGTCCTTATGTTCCCGTACCGGGAGAAGGAGCGAAATATACTGTAAATGTTACCGACGACGGATGGATCCGGATCGATCAGGAAGAGGGAGAGACCCTCGGCCTTTCCAGTACTTCCGGTGTGCGTATCGTTGAAGATGACGGATTTGCCTTTAAGGATCTGAACCAGAATGGTGAGCTGGACGTCTATGAAGACTGGAGAAAGACCTCCGAAGAAAGAGCACAGGATCTGGCCGGCCAGATGCAGGGTGCCGAGAGAATGGTCATCCTGGCTCACGGCGGCTGGGACGGAGCTTTCAC
>CACZPF010000511.1 GCA_902782975.1 uncultured Lachnospiraceae bacterium | reverse complement strand
TTTTGAGGAGGTTAGAAGTTCAAGGCATCGAAGCCGTTTGAAGATTCATACAATTCAATCGAAGCAGGGAGTTTCGCAATTGCCTATCAAGCAGAACAGAAAATGAGGTAGCTTTTATCAGCAGATGGGAAAGAAAATATTTGATAATGTGCTTCGTTCTATGGAAGCACGGATACCTGCTGTTATGATTCCGGTTATCAATGAAGCCTGTGATAAGAACTATCAGATGCAGGAACAGATTTTGAGATTGGACAACAGCCACACAACATCTCGAAAACGTCGTGAATCAGATTCTTATCTAATGATCGGAAAACAGTTTGGAAGTATTTATTATCCGGATACAAAAATATTTGGAAGGAGATGAAAAATCTTATGGGCGGGACAGTTTTATGGACAAGAACAGATGAAATCAGAGAACAGGGAAGGTCAGAAGGTATTACAGAAGGAAGAACAGAAGGAATAAAAGAAGGAATTAAAGAAGGGACCGTTCTCTCTATTTTAAAAATGCTGAAAAAAGGAACATCGGCGGATACCATTGCTATGCTGTTTGACATCGAAATGTCAGTTGTACAAAAAGCGGAACAGTTTCTTAGAAAATACGCTGACAAACCGACAGTTCAGGGTGCATGGGACAGTGCAGCTTCTGCTGATAAAAAGGCTCTGCTGGCTTTGTTATGAGAAAAAACTGCCCACCCGGTTTTTCCCGGACGGGCAGTTTTTTAACAGCGGTTTTCTATTTATTCCTGTGTCCCCGATACTTTTCTTCACAGTATTTGCAGCGGTAAACTTCTTTTTCCGGATCGGAGAGGAGAAACACCTGGTCCAGGCCCTGCTCAATTGAAGTGATGCAGCGTGGATTCTTGCATCGCATGACGTTCACGATCTTCTTGGGGAGTTTAAGCTCCTGCTTTTCAACGATCTTTGAATCCTTGATGATATTCACGGTAATATTATGATCGATAAAACCCACAATATCCAGATCCAGCTGATCGATGGGGCATTCTACCTTGATGATATCTTTTTTGCCCAGTTTATTGCTGCGGGCATTCATGATCATGGCGACGGTACAGTCCAGCTTGTCCAGATGCAGATCATGATAGATGGTCATGGCCTTTCCGGCCTTAATGTGATCCAGTACAAATCCTTCATTCAGAGCTCCGACATTTAACATGGCAGTTCCACCTCCAGTAGTGTAAGAATCAGGGCCATTCGTACATAAACGCCGTACTGGGCCTGACGGAAATAAGCTGCTCTCGGGTCATTGTCCACTTCCACCGAAATCTCGTTTACCCTGGGAAGCGGGTGAAGAACGAACATATCTTCACGGGCAAGTTCCATCTTTGCTTTGTCCAGTACATAAAAATCCTTCATACGGACGTAATCTTCTTCGTTAAAGAAACGCTCTCTCTGGACCCGGGTCATGTAGAGAATATCAAGCTCCGGGATGGCTTCTTCGAGACGCTCCACCTCGGTGTATGAAACATGATTCCGGTTCAGGACATCTTCACGGATATAACTTGGAACTCTTAATTCCTCTGGGGAGATCAGATAGAAACGGATACCGGTATACCGGACCAGTGCCTCAATAAGAGAATGAACAGTACGGCCGAATTTCAGGTCTCCGCAGAGCCCGATCGTCAGATTATTAAGACGGCCTTTAAGAGAACGGATCGTAAGAAGGTCCGTCAGAGTCTGTGTAGGATGCTGGTGGCCTCCGTCACCGGCATTGATCACGGGAATTGAAGAATACATGGAAGCGACAAGGGGAGCGCCTTCTTTGGGATGACGCATGGCGCAGATATCAGCATAACAGGAAACAACACGAATGGTATCCGCAACGCTCTCGCCTTTTGCTGCCGAACTGGAATCGGCAGAAGAAAAACCAAGGACCTTGCCACCGAGATTCATCATTGCTGCCTCAAAGCTTAAACGGGTACGGGTGCTTGGCTCATAGAAGCAGGTCGCCAGGCGTTTGTCATCGCAGATGTGAGCATACTTTTTGGGATTTTTCTCGATATCAGAAGCCAGGGTAAGGAGTTTATCCAGCTCTTCCACCGAAAAATCCAGAGGGCTCATCAAATGTCTCATGTTTTACCTCCACTATATTGAATTTAGATGTCCGGAAGGAATCATTCACGACCTGCCGGCCATGCTGCCGGCGGGTAAGGGTTGGACTTGTGATTTCACCTTCCGCCAGATTATCGCACTCCATGATATAATAGATGCCGTTTTTTTTCAAGGACTTTTTGATGGTCATTGAAAAACTCTGACAGGTAGGTTATAATTTATCAGAATGATTGCACAAAGGCAGCAGGTGCCAAAATAGCCGGTCTCCGGAAACGCTGAGAGATTAAACCGGACTTTTGAATATCCTGAAAGAATAAAGCTGAAGCGCGCAGATGCCGCTGAAAGGTCAGGTGGACCGGCCTTTGAATGGAAAGGTTTTACTCTGAGTTCCGGCCTTATGATTATTGGCGCAGGAAATGCGTCATGAAAGGAAAATATGAATTTTGAGGAAAGCAGGCAATATATAGAAGATGCCCAAAAATACGGAAGTGTGCTGGGTCTTTCCAACATGTATGAGATGATGGGACGTCTGGGAAATCCGCAGGATCATCTGAAAATCGTCCATGTGGCGGGAACAAACGGAAAAGGGTCCGTTATTGCCTATCTGTATTCCGTCATGCAGAAAACAGGCCGGAAGGTCGGGCGGTACACATCGCCGGTCCTGTTTTCCTATCTTGAAAAGCTTGAGATCAGCGGGCAGCAGATTTCAGAAGATCGCTTTGCCGATATCATAACAAAGGTTGCGGATGTCATATCCGACATGGAAAGAGAAAGCCTTCCTCATCCGACGCCTTTTGAAATCGAGACGGCGGCTGCTTTCCAGTGGTTCTTTGAAGAAAAATGCGATCTGGTCCTGATGGAAGTAGGAATGGGCGGCGATCTGGATGCAACCAACATCTTTGAACATCCGGTTCTTTCCGTTCTGACATCGATCAGCATGGACCATATGGCATATCTTGGGAATACCCTGGGAGAAATTGCCGAAAAGAAAGCCGGCATTCTGAAAAAAGGCTCCCCCATGATTTCTGCTCCGCAGAGACCGGAGGCGGAAAACAAGATCAGAGATATCTGCCGGAATCTGGAAATTCCCTATCTGGCAGTCGATCCTTCCCTTGCCCGTGTGCTGGAGGAGGATCAGGAAGGGCAGACGTTTATTTATAAAGGGCAGACTTACAGGATCCCCCTCGCGGGGACGCATCAGATCACCAATGCGGTGGTCGCTCTGGAAGCGTTAAAACTTCTGAACAGTCAGGGGTTTGCTGCATCGGATGAGACCATAAAAGCAGGCCTCCAGGATACAGTCTGGCGTGGCCGTTTCACTGTCATTCACAAAAATCCCCTGTTTATTGTGGACGGTGCTCACAATCCGGGAGCAGCGGACAGGCTTTCCGAGTCGGTGGAAAAATATTTTCCGGGACGCCGTCTGATCTATATCACAGGTGTTTTTAAAGATAAAGACTATCGTTATGTGTTAAAGAAGATGAGCCCCTACAGCGATACGCTGCTGGCGATTGAGACTCCGGATAATGAACGGGCTCTTCCGGCAGAAGAACTGAAAAAGGCGGCGGAAGAATTCTATCAGAAGACAGAAGCCGTGCCGGATATAAAAGAAGCGGTCGAAAGAGCCTTCTTCCTGGCTGAAAAGGAGGATATCATCCTTTCCTTCGGCTCTTTATCTTTTATAAAAGATGTCGAGGAGGCCGTTATTCAATACGAAAGAGGAAATAATGATCGATTTATTAGAATGCAGGAACCAGATCGACAAAATTGATGACCAGCTGATACGTCTTCTGGAAGAGCGGATCCGGGTATGTGAAAACGTAGCAGCTTACAAAATAGAAACCGGCAAGCAGGTGCTGGATATAGAACGTGAACGGGCCAAAATTGCCGCCGTAAAAAGCAAGACGCACGGAGAGTTTAACAGCCTGATGGCAAGGGAATTGTTCGGGCAGATCATGGCGATCAGCCGCAAAAGGCAGTACCAGCTGCTGGAGGCAGGCGGAAGGCATATGCAGACCGGTTTTACCCTGGTACCGGACCTCCCTTTCGAAGGCGCTTCCGTTGTATTTCAGGGCGAAGAAGGCGCATACAGTTCGGCGGCGATGCGAAAGTATTTTGAAAAGAACAAAATAAAATATCATCATGTTCCTTCCTGGCGGGAAGCGATGGAAGAAGTAGTAGGCAGCAAAGCGGATTATGCTGTCCTTCCTATTGAAAATTCCACAGCAGGAAGCGTAGGCAGCATGTACGATCTTTTGATGGAATATGATCTTTATATTGTCGGAGAAGAAACGATCCGGGTAGATCATGTGCTTCTCGGACTGCCTGAGGCAGAATTGTGCGATATCCGGAAAGTAATCTCACATCCGCAGGCGCTCGCCCAGTGTCAGAAATACCTGGAAGCTCATCCCGGATGGTCTGTACAGGAAAAAGAAAACACGGCAGCCGCTGCCAAAGAGATCAGGGAGGATCGGGATCCTTCCAAGGCCGCCATTGCGAGCCGTGAGGCAGGAAGAGTTTTTGACCTGAGAATACTGGATGAAAACCTGTGTGAGAACCTTTCTAATTCGACACGGTTTATTGTAGTTGGAAGAAATCCGGTCTACACAAAAGATGCAGGAAAGGTCAGTATCTGTTTTGAACTGCCTCACGAGACCGGTACTCTTTATAACATGCTTTCGCATATTTTCTATAACGGACTGAACATGACGAAGATCGAATCCCGGCCGATCCAGGGGAAATCCTGGGAGTATCGTTTCTTCATAGATTTTGAAGGAAATCTGGAAGACAGTTCCGTCAGAAATGCAATTGCCGGGCTGAAGGCGGAAGCTTTGCGGCTTAAAATACTTGGGAATTATTCTGAAAGCCGGAAGCAGGATAGTTTGAAAGAACAATGAAAATGAAGAATGCGTACTATACAGGAACTTTGAGGATGGCAGCATTCCGGAGGATCTGTCAGGGTACGAGATTTATATACTGAAGATCATCGAAAATACGGAAGTCTTTTAAAAGGTCATGTCCGTGATCAGAACGTTCAGACCACTTTGCAGTTCATGAATGGTCTGCAGGGGACAACACACAAAAGCAAAAAAGTCAAACTCAGAAGAAAAGAGGAGCGTATGGCAGGAGCTACATTTGCGGCAATCGATATCGGTTCGTATGAAGTGAGTATGAAAATATTTGAGCTGTCCAAAAAGATCGGCCTCAAAGCATTAAATGATGTCCGCTATCGTCTGGAACTGGGAAACGGAGCTTATGCCCGGGGAAGACTGGACACAGAAATGGTGGATTATCTGTGCGGTATCCTGATGGATTTCAGGCGGATGATGAAAGAATTCGGGGTCGAAAAGTACCGGGCCTGCGCCACATCGGCACTCCGGGAGCTTAAAAACCCCGCCGTAGTTCAGGACCAGATCTTTCGGCGTACAGGTTTTCAGGTGGAGATCCTGAGCAATGCAGAACAGCATTTTCTGGGATACAAATCGATTGCTGCCATAGAGACCGGTTTCAAAAAGATGATTCAGAAAGGAACGGCGATTCTGGATGTAGGCGGCGGCAATCTGCAGGTTTCTCTGTTCGACAAGGATGCCCTGGTATCGACCCAGAATCTTAAGATGGGAAGCCTTCGTATCCGCGAACGCCTGAAACAGCTCGAAAAGGCGACGACCCACTATGACCAGCTGGTAGAAGAGTTTATACGGAATGATCTTACCAGTTTTCAGAGATTATATCTGAAGGACCGGGAGGTCCGGAATGTGATCCTGATGGGTGACTTCCTGACAGATACCATCTTTTCCGAAGATGTAAATGACAATATCATCACCAAAACGGAATTCTTAAAACGCTACGAAAACGTCGCCGAAAAATCGGTGCAGCAGCTTTCCGAGGAGATGGAGATCGATCCGGAATATGCGTCTCTGGTCGTGCCGACCATGGTCATCTGCAAAAACTTTATCGATATCTTTAACGCTGAATCGCTCTGGGCGCCCGGTGTTTCTCTTCTGGACGGTATTGCCTATGACTATGCGGAGAAAGAGAAATATATTACCAGTGCCCATAATTTTGAAAATGATATTCTGGTCGCGTCCAGAAATATTGCAAAACGGTTTTCCACAGGGAAGAATCATATCCAGGGGACCACAGCCATCGCCCTTGCTATTTTTGACAGCATGAAAAAGATCCATGGCATGGGCAGCAGAGAAAGACTGCTTCTGCAGCTGGCGGTCCAGCTGCACGATTGCGGCAAATATATCAGCATGGCAGATGTCTCGGAATGCTCTTACCGGATCATCATGGAAACGGAAATCATCGGACTCTCTACCGAGGAAAGATCGATCATTGCCAATGTGGTGCGATATAACAACGAGGAATTTGAATATCGTTCCTCCTTTATGGATCCTGCCGGCATGAGCAGCAGCATGTATCTTAAGATCGCTAAGCTTGCCGCGATCCTGCGTGTCTCCAATGCGATGGACCGCAGCCATTACCAGAAGGTAGAAGGGATCAAGGCAGTCTTAAAGGATGATGAACTTTCTCTTATTCTGGATTCCACAAGGGATCTGTCACTGGAGCTGGGGCTTTTAAAAGACAAAGTGGATTTCTTTGAGGAAATATTCGGAATTAAGCTGATCCTGCGCCGGAAGAAAAAGACAGAATAAAGCAGGATGAAACGGAAAAGAGCAAAATGGAGCAAAACAGAACAGACTGAACATCCAAAAAATATTGCTGACTAATACTGCCTGCTAAAAAATCGATACAGGAACAGATACAGAAACAGCCGGAAGGCAGATAAGAGCCGGGAAACAGATAGGAGAAAGATTATGGATCTAAAGAAATTTGAAAAACCTGAATACTTTGTCAACCGCGAGCTGAGCTGGCTTAAGTTTGATGAACGCGTCCTGGGAGAAGCCAAGGATAAAACCCTCCCGCTTTTTGAAAGGCTTAAATTTCTCAGCATCACTTCCTCGAACCTGGATGAATTCTACATGGTACGTGTCGCATCATTAAAGGATCAGGTACATGCCGGCTATTCCAAGACAGACATTGCCGGTATGACATCCAAAGAACAGCTAGCCTCCATCAGCAAGGCTACGCATGAACTGGTTCAGCAACAGTACAGTACCCTGAATCGTTCACTTCTGCCAGCGCTGGAAAAAGCGGGGATGCATGTGATTCTGGAGCATGAGCAGCTTTCCGCAAAACAGGCTGAATTTGTGGACCGTTATTTTGAAGATAATGTTTATCCGGTCCTTACGCCGATGGCGATGGATTCTTCCCGTCCTTTCCCACTGATCCGGAATAAAACGCTGAATATCGGCGCTCTGATTTCCAGGAAGGATAAGAAAAAAGGCAAAGAATCTCTCGTGTTTGCAACTGTACAGGTTCCCTCTGTTCTGCCAAGAGTGGTCATCATTCCTTCCGAAAAGGAAGGCGATACAACGGTGATCCTTCTGGAGGAGATCATTGAGCGGAACATTCAGAAGCTGTTTTTGAGCAACAATGTTGTCTGCGCCCATCCCTACAGGATCATGCGAAATGCTGATCTTACTATCGACGAGGACGAGGCGGAGGACCTGCTGGTAGAAATCAAAAAGCAGCTGAAGAAGAGACAGTGGGGAGAAGTCATCCGGTTGGAAGTTAACGAAAAAATGGATGAACGTCTGCTGAATGTCCTGAAGGAAGAGTTTGCAATCAGTGAAGAGGATATCTTCTTCATCAACGGGCCTCTGGACTTAACGATGCTCATGAAGGTCTATTCTCAGGATGGCTTTGAACAATATAAGACAAAGAAATATACACCGGCGCCGGTGATCGCTTTTCAGAATGATAAGAGCATTTTTGAAGTGATCTCGGAGGGAGATGTATTCCTGCATCATCCCTATATGAGCTTTGATCCGGTCGTCAACTTTATCCGCCAGTCCGCCAGAGATCCGGAGGTTCTGGCCATCAAGCAGACGCTCTACCGGGTAAGCGGCCATTCCCCCATTATTGCAGCGCTGGCGCAGGCTGCGGAAAACGGCAAGCAGGTGACGGTTCTGGTAGAACTGAAAGCCCGTTTTGATGAGGAAAACAACATCGCCTGGGCGCAGATGCTGGAAAAAGCAGGATGTCATGTCATTTACGGACTGGTAGGTCTGAAGACCCACAGCAAGATCACCCTTGTGGTCCGCAGAGAAGAGTCCGGGATCCGCCGTTATGTCCATCTGGCGACAGGAAACTACAATGATTCCACGGCGAGACTTTATACAGACTGTGGTATCTTCACCTGTGATGAACGGATCGGCGAAGACGCAACGGCAGTCTTTAACATGCTGTCAGGATATTCTGAACCTAAATACTGGAATAAACTGATCGTAGCGCCTATCTGGATGAAAGACCGGTTCCTTAAACTGATCCAGAGAGAGGCGGATAATGCCCAGAAAGGCATTCCGTCCGAGATCCGTGCCAAAATGAATTCACTGTGTGATCCCGTGATCATGTCAGCTCTTTACTATGCCTCATCCTGTGGTGTAAAGATCAGCCTTCTTGTCCGCGGCATCTGCTGCCTTAAGGTGGGGATCCCGGGTCTGAGTGAGAACATTCACGTGCGTTCAATTGTTGGAGACTTCCTGGAACACAGCCGTATATTTTACTTCAGCAACGGAGGAAAGCCGGAAGTCTATATGGGCAGTGCAGACTGGATGCCGCGAAATCTGGACCGCCGTGTGGAGATCGTTTTTCCGGTGGAAGATGAGCAGATCCAGGAAGAGGTCATCCATATTCTGGATCTGGAATTCCAGGACAATGTAAAAGCGCATGTCCTTCAACCGGATGGAACCTATGTGAAGCCGGATAAGCGAGGCAAAACGCTCATCAATTCACAGATGGAATTCTGCCGCGAAGCTGCCGAAAAGGCAGCAGCCACCGAAAAGGCAAAACAAAACAGCCGTGTATTTGTGCCTGTAGAGAGCGCCGAATGAGGTAAAAAAGACAGGGAAAAGCAGAAGCATCTGAGATGGCCTCATTCTTAAGAAAAAATAAAAAAAGAGACAGGGAAACGTTCTCTGTCTCTTTTTTATTTCATTTATTTTTTCATATATTTATTCGTTCTCCACGCCGAGAAAATCATTGATCTGATGAACCAGAATATCTGCATTCAGTCCGTGTACAGCAGCAGCTTCTCCAATACTTTCGCCCCGGGAAGAAGGGCAGCCGATGCAGTGCATGCCGGAACGTGTCAGAATAAGAGCCATGTTTTCATCCAGAGCAAGCAGATCCTCGATGAGCATATCTTTTGTTACTTTAACCATGTTTTGATTCCTTTCAGATTATTAATGAAAACCGAAGAGTGGACGATTTCTGTTATCCTGCAGGTGTGGCGGCAGGTGTAACGGGTGCCTCTGCAATATCGTCGCCGTATAATTCGTGGAACTCTTCGAGGGTCAGATTATTTTCCATGATAAAAGTGGCAGCTTCAACACCTACATAACGGAAATGCCAGGGTTCGTAGATGATGCCTGTCACATCTTCTTTGCCCTTGGGGAAACGGACGATAAAACCATATTCCTGGCAGTGCGCGGACATCCATTTATAAAGCTCTGTCAGCTCCAGCACTTCCGGCTGCTTCAGTTCATAATAATCATCCGTGATATCGGCGGCAAGTCCTGTCTGGTGCTCGCTGGTTCCGGGGCGCGCAACGATGGTAGCGGCTACCTCCTCATCTCCGTCATACTGCTGAACTTTGTTTTCAAACAGCCAGGTCTGATCTGAATAACTGCGGTATCCGCTGGCAAGAAGAACGTTCAGACCCTGATTTCTGGCACCCTGTACAAATTCCTGCATGGCCGGGATGATCCTTGCATCCAGAGAAATATCCTCGATCGCCTCCGTGTAAGGGACATAATCCTGTATGGAATTCCATGGATTGGCCAGAACATATTCCCAGCTGTTGATATCAATATCCGGTTTTTTAGCTTTCAGTTCGGCAAGCGGGTCTGTTTCGGCAGGGGTCTCGACAGCTGCTGCATCATTTCCGCCTTCGGAAGATGCGGATTCAGCATTATTTCCATCAGCATTATTTCCATCAGCATTATTTCAGTTGTCCTGTGTTCCTGCTGCAGCGGTCGAATTATCGGAAACCGCAGTGCCGTCGTTCTGACTGGCAATGCTGGTATTTTCTACAGCATTATTTGACTTCCGGTTATTTTTTCTGCGGTTATGAATCAGAACAATGGCGGCAACGACCACGATCACCAGAAGTATAAGGATAGCTATCCTTGTGTACAGTCGGCGATAATACCTTTTACGTGCGGCTTTGGACCGGAAACGTCTTCTCCTTTTTGTACTCACATTTTTTCCTCTTTCCTGAAAGTTTTTAATCTATTCTATTATAAACAGGGTAATAAATCCACTAATTTTCTGTGAAGAAAAAATAATGAGCATTGTAAAAAAGCAAAAATGTACGTAATAAATTTGACATTTTGATTTAAATCTTATATAATAGGCAGCGAAGGTTGTTAAAGTTTATCACATTATGTTAACAAAAATCAGTAACTAAAGAAACCTGACAAAGAGATCAGCTGAAGAAATAAGCAGAAGAAATAAACAGAAGAAATAAACAGAAGAGATCAGCTGGAGAAATCGGACAAAGAAACTGGAAAAGATCCTGGAAAACGTTCCGGGATAGATGTTGGAAAAGATATTGAACTGATATTGGAAAGGAAGGAACCTGTGAGAAAACTTATGCGTATACTGGTCATCTGCATCCTGCTGATGACAGGCGTATTTACGGCAGTAAATCTTAATACAGTTCCTGCAATGGCTGCGGACATTGCAGACTCAGCTCCTTCTGCTCCGGAGCTTACACTCAGCCTGAGCGGAAAAACAGTCATCGTATCCTGGGGCAGTGCGCAAAACGCTTCCGGATTTGAAGTTTATAAACTTTATAAAGATGTATGGAAAAGATATAAAACAGTTTACAGTAATGCAGCCGGCAGCCTTACCATGACCGGCAGCTACAACTGCTCCTATACCTGGAAGATCCGTTCTTTTATTCTGGTCAACGGAGAAAAAGTATACGGAAGTTTCTGCAAATCGATCAAAATCAAAACACCGCCGTCCGGCTATCCTGGAATAACATACGGAAAAGCCGAGGGTGCCGGGGCGAATGTCATTACTTTTAATACCATTCACAAGAGCTGTGAAGGTTATGAGATCTGGCGCGCAGAGGGAGCTACAGGGAAGTTTAAACGAATTACTTCTAAAAAGGCAGTAGATGGCTCCTCCATGACATATAAAGATACAAAGATCAGCAGCGGAACCATATATTATTATAAAGTCCGGGGATTCCGTACAAATGGCGATGAGCGGGCAACTGGAAATTTCAGCGACATAAAGGCGGTTCTTCCATACGAAGCCAATATTACCTCATCGGCAAACAGCGGTATGCCGGCCCGTAAGACCATTTTCGTTGGTGATTCGCGTATGTTGTTTATCCGCAATTACTGTCAGCAGGCCTGGGGAGCCGGTACAGGCATTGGTTTCCTCTGTGAATCCGGTGTGGGGATCGATTTCCTGACAACAACACTTGGAGCAAAATTAGATGCTATGCTGGATGGTTCGACCGATCTTGTGTTCTGGATCGGGACAAATGATCCGGATTATGTGAACAGATACATTACTTACTACAAGAGTAAAATCGCTGCATGGACAGAAAAGGGAGCCAAAGTATATATTGTAAGCGTCGGACCGGTGGAGCAGGATCCGTGGCTTGACAACGAAGGGGTCGAAGCATTTAATGCGGTGCTGAAAGCAGGCATTTCCGGAACACCTGCGAAGTGGCTGGATGTTTACACCTATCTGAAAAAGATGGGATTCAGTACCATTGATGGGCTGCACTATGGAGAAGACACCAGTCTGCTGGTTTTTGATTTTATTCTGCGCTCGATCGGAAGAATCTGATCAAAGAAGGAATATAATCAAAAAAGAAACATGATCAAAAAAGAAACATGATCAAAACGGTACATGATCAAAACGGTACATGATCAAAACGGAACATGTTCAAAGAAGGAAAAGGAGTAAGCATGAGAATAGCTCTGATTAACGAAAACAGCCAGGCAGCCAAGAATGCCATCATCGAGGCTGCTCTTAAGAAAGTCGTTGAGCCCATGGGTTTTGAAGTAAGAAATTACGGGATGTATACCGCAGAAGATGAGGCACAGCTCACCTATGTACAGAACGGCATTCTGGCCGCTGTTCTTCTGAACAGCGGTGCAGCAGATTTCGTCGTCACGGGCTGCGGAACAGGCGAAGGCGCCATGCTGGCGCTTAATTCCTTCCCCGGCGTGATCTGCGGACATGTGGCAAATCCCCTGGACGCCTATACTTTTGCGCAGATCAATGACGGAAATGCGATCGCGATTCCCTTTGCACTCGGTTTTGGATGGGGTGGAGACCTGAATCTGGAGTACATCTTCGAAAAGCTTTTCAGTGAACCCTTCGGCGGCGGATATCCTAAAGAAAGAGTTGTTCCGGAGCAGAGAAACAAAAAGATCCTGGACAGTGTAAGAGCATCTGCCTTCAGACCTCTTGCCGATATCCTGCGCGATCTGGATCCTGAACTGGTGAAGGGAGCTTTTGCTGGACCACGCTTCAAAGAACTGTTCTTCGCAGACTGCAAGGATCCGGAAATGGCTGACCTTGTAAAAGAACTGAGCTGAGGCAGGAAGAGGATCTCTCTGCCGGAGAGCTCGTGGGGGTGTTTCTCCTCTGATAATATCAGAACGATCATCCGTGAAATATAATAAACATCCGCTGACGTGTGGAAACGATCCATGCGTCAGCGGATGTTTGTAGTTTTGATCAATAACGAATTCCTGATCGAGCTGAGAAGTTCCGGCGCATCTGCAGATGTTTGAAGATTCATACCATTCAATCTTACCAGTGAGTTTCGCAATTACCTATTCCCTGTATCGATGAAAGGAACCGGATGCAATGCATTTTGTTGACGCAAAAGGAATTCTGACCTGCAGCAGCGGCCGCTGCGGGATGAACATTTACCGCGGATGCACTCACGGCTGTATATATTGTGACAGCAGGAGCCGGTGCTACCAGTTCACACATCCATTTGAGGATATAGAAGTGAAACAGAATGCGCCTGAACTGTTGGAAAAGGCACTGAAATCAAAAAGACAAAAGTGCATGATAGGGACCGGGGCGATGTCGGATCCGTATATGCATTGTGAAGAAAACCTGAGGTTGACAAGAAAGTGTCTGGAAATCATACATCGATACGGTTTCGGCGCGGCAATACAGACAAAATCAGATCGCATTCTTCAGGATATTGATCTGCTGGAGGAGATAAACCGCTCTGCAAAATGTGTGGTTCAGATGACGCTTACGACCTATGATGATGACCTATGCAGGATCCTGGAGCCGAATGTCTGTAATACAAAACGCCGGCTGGAAGTCCTGGAAGAGATGAGAAAAAGGAGAATTCCGACCATTGTATGGATGACGCCGATTCTTCCATTCATTAATGATACAGAAGAAAACATTACATCTATTCTTGAAGAATGCATCCGGGTCGGCGTAAGAGGCGTCATTGATTTCGGGATGGGGCTGACGCTGAGAGAAGGCGATAGGGAGTATTATTATGCAGCTCTTGATAAGCATTTCCCGGGGATGAAGGAACGCTACATCAGACGATACGGAAATGCCTATGAACTGCCAAGTCCCAAAGCCCGGGAACTGATGGAGATATTTCAAAGGTTCTGTAAGGAAAACGGGATCCTGTCAACCCCGTATGAATGCTTTCAGTATTTGAATGACCTGCCGGACAAGTATCCTCAGATGAGTATATTTGACCTGACCATCTAAACATGCAGCGTGCGAAAGGCTAAGTATCAATATATGCGCTGCGCTTCGAAGAGTGCCCGCCTGTCTTTTGGGATAAAGAATCACAGCTTCCGGCCACTGGTCTGACGGCACTATGGACATTTCCTCCCAGGCGTCCGGGATGCCTAACTTAATGACATTGGGATCGTGGCGGCATTGACGATTAAAATTCAAAAAGCCGTTGATGGGGATTTTCAACCTGTCGGCGGTTTTTTCTGATGGTGAAAAAAATTTTTACTGTTATAATAAACACGACATACAGTTGACATGTTCGGGCTGATATGATAGTTACGGAGTGTGAGAGGTATAAAGATAGGCAGGCGATCGGGATACTATCCGTAATGCAGCAGTAAGAGAAAAGAAATTTATGGAGGATTATCACAATGAGATTAGATGGCTTTGGATTATTTGTCGATGACATGGGAAAGATGATCCGGTTTTACAGGGATGTTCTTG
>CACZPF010000510.1 GCA_902782975.1 uncultured Lachnospiraceae bacterium | reverse complement strand
TTCCTGCTGATGCACGCCATGGGGCCGAATGTGGCCGGTGTTATTGGAACAGCTGTCGCGGCGGGAACCTTTATGGCAATTTTCGGTGTTTAATTTTTCGCTTTTATAAATTTTCACTTCTTTAATAGAATGAACAGGAGAATCATACTATGGCTCAAAAAGATACTATGTCTAAGGGTAATGTCTCTAAGACTGAAAAAAAACCTGTAAAGATCGTTGAGACCATTCTGCGTGATGCCCACCAGTCCCTGATCGCGACCCGTATGAGCACCGAGCAGATGCTTCCCATCGTAGATAAACTGGATAAAGTCGGCTATCATGCTGTTGAGTGCTGGGGCGGGGCGACGTTTGATGCTTCCCTTCGTTTCCTGAAAGAGGATCCGTGGGAGAGACTGAGAAAACTTCGTGACGGCTTCAAGAACACCAAGCTGCAGATGCTGTTCCGCGGCCAGAATATTCTCGGATACCGCCCTTATGCGGATGACGTTGTGGAATATTTTGTTCAGAAGTCCGTGGCTAACGGAATCGATATCATCCGTATTTTCGACTGCCTGAATGACCTTAGAAATCTTCAGACTGCAGTCAGCGCTTCCAATAAAGAAAAAGCTCATGCGCAGGTAGCTCTTTCCTATACTCTTGGCAGCGCCTATACACTCGAATACTGGACAAAGACCGCTAAGAAAATTGAAGAGATGGGTGCAGACTCCATCTGTATCAAAGATATGGCGGGCCTTCTTCTTCCCTATGCTGCAACGGAACTTGTTACAGCCCTTAAGGAAACCGTCCATATTCCGATCGAACTTCATACCCATTATACCTCCGGCGTTGCTTCCATGACTTATCTCAAGGCAGTCGAGGCAGGGGTAGATATTATCGACACGGCAATATCTCCGTTTGCGCTGGGAACATCTCAGCCCGCTACGGAAGTTATGGTTGAGACCTTTAAGGGTACTCCCTATGATACAGGATTTGATCAGAAACTTCTTGCCGAGATCGCGGACTACTTCCGCCCGATGCGTGACAAGGCTCTTGATACCGGCCTTCTGAATCCGAAGAACCTGGGTGTGAATATCAAGCCTCTTCTGTATCAGGTTCCCGGCGGTATGCTTTCCAATCTGACGAGCCAGCTGAAAGAACAGCATGCAGAGGACAAGTTCTACGAAGTGCTTGAGGAAGTTCCGAGAGTTCGTAAGGATCTTGGTGAGCCGCCGCTTGTCACGCCGTCCTCTCAGATCGTAGGTACGCAGGCTGTATTTAATGTCCTGATGGGCGAACGTTACAAGATGGTCACGAAAGAGACCAAGGATGTCCTGATGGGCAAATACGGTGCTACGGTTAAACCCTTTAATCCGGAAGTACAGAAGAAATGTATCGGCGATGCCAAGCCGATCACCTGCCGTCCGGCTGATCTGATCGAGAATGAGCTGTCCAAACTGGAAAGCGAAATGGCTCAGTACAAAGAACAGGATGAGGACGTTCTGTCCTATGCTCTGTTCCCGCAGGTAGCGATAGACTTCTTCCAGTATCGCCAGGCGCAGCAGACAGGTATCGATGAAAAGGAAGCTGATAAAAAGAACGGCGCTTATCCGGTTTAATGAAAACCGTTTATCCCATTGCCTCCCGGTTGTTAAATACCGGGAGGCAATTTCACGCAGTGCAGTTATGCATACAGAGGAGAATACCCGGAAAAATGAGCAGAGTTTTGATCGTAGGCGGAGGTGCGGCCGGCATGATGGCCGGCGTTCTGCTTGGAAGAAAAGGACACGATGTCACAATCCTGGAAAAAAACGATAAGCCTGGTAAAAAGCTTTTTATTACAGGGAAAGGCCGCTGTAACCTGACGAATGCCTGTGACAGGGAAGAACTGATGAGCAGGGTGGTATCGAACTCCCGGTTTATGTACAGCGCCTTCTCGACTTTTGATCAGCAGGATGTGATGGCGTTCTTTGAGGCGGCGGGCGTTCCGCTGAAGGTCGAGCGGGGAAACCGGGTCTTTCCTGTATCGGATCATTCTTCGGATATTATTAAAGCGCTCACCCGGGAACTGGAAAAATCCCATGTGCATATACGATTAAAAACAGCCGTAGATCAGGTGATCGTCAAAGATGATACAGTTAAAGGCGTCCGTCTTGCCGATCATACAGTGCTGCCGGCGGATGCGGTCATTATTGCAAGCGGAGGCCTGTCCTATCCTTCCACTGGCTCGACAGGCGACGGATTCCGGTTCGCCCTGGAAACAGGCCACCGTGTGACTGACACATCCCCATCTCTGGTGCCTCTTCTTGTGCGGGAAGCGTATATCAAAAAGCTGATGGGTCTTTCTCTTAAAAATGTTTCTCTTACCATCCGGCGGGGCAGGAAGGTTCTTTACGATGATTTCGGAGAGATGCTTTTTACTGACAGGGGTGTGTCGGGGCCTATGATCTTATCAGCCAGTGCCTATGTGGGAGCTGAATTAAAGAAGGGTCCGCTGGATGCTTCTCTGGACCTGAAGCCTGCGCTTACCAGGGAGCAGCTGGACAGCCGGATCCTCCGGGAATTTGAAGCCGCTCCGAATAAACAGTTTAAAAATGTGATCGGCGTACTCTTTCCCGCATCCCTGACGCCTGTGATGATCGAACTTTCCCATATCGATCCGGACCGGAAAATCAATTACATCACAAGGGAAGAAAGAGAGTTGCTGATCGATCTCATAAAAGGGTTCCCCTTTACGATTACCGGAAAGGGAGACTTTAAGGAAGCGGTGATCACGCAGGGCGGCGTACATGTGAAGGATATCGATCCAAAGACCATGGAATCCAAAAAGGTTTCCGGTCTGTATTTTATCGGAGAGGTGCTGGATGTAGATGCAGTAACCGGAGGATTCAATCTTCAGATCGCCTGGTCCACGGCAGCCGCGGCCGCAGAAGCGATCTGTTGAATTGTTTTTACACAGAAGAGGAGAGATTTATGGGTTTTCAGATTGCAATTGACGGGCCTGCCGGCGCCGGGAAAAGTACGGTAGCAAAGATGGTCGCCGAAAGACTATCGTTTATTTATGTAGATACGGGAGCCATGTACCGGGCGATGGCGCTTTATATGCTGAGACATGGCATCGGTGCTGAGGACAAGGAAAAGATAGCTTCTGAATGTACTAAACCGGATATCACCATTCGCTACGAAGCAGGCGCACAGGTTGTGCTCCTGAACGGTGAAAATGTGAATGATTATATCAGAACACCGGAAGTCAGTGAAATGTCCTCTGTATGTTCTGCTCTTCCGGAAGTGCGCTCGGCATTGCTGGCGCTTCAGAACCATCTGGCAGAGGAACATGATGTCGTCATGGACGGGCGTGATATAGGGACGGTCATCCTTCCCCGGGCTGAGGTCAAGATCTTCCTGACAGCGAGTGTCGAGACGAGAGCGCTCCGCCGCTATAAGGAGATGATCGCAAAGGGAGAGAAGGTTTCCCTTGCGGAAAATGAAGAGGATATCCGTGAAAGGGATTACCGGGACACACACAGAGAGACGGCGCCTCTTAAACAGGCAGAGGATGCCCACCGGGTGGACAGCTCTTATATGACCCCGGAAGAAGTAACGGATCATATTCTGAATCTTGTGGAGAAAGCAAAAAGAGATGGAAGTAACAATTG
>CACZPF010000509.1 GCA_902782975.1 uncultured Lachnospiraceae bacterium | reverse complement strand
TCCACTTCCACCTTCATATGGTGGAACTTTCCGTCTTCTGTAAAATCAGAAGCATCCGCCATACAAAGATGGTTGGATACGCTCTCCTTTATGATCGAGGCATGATTGTAAAAAGGATCTCCGTACTCGGAATTCCTGTAGGTATCGATCTCCACCCCATATCCGCCGCAGGTAAAGGAAAAGTCTCCTTTCCGGCCGGTTTCTTCCGGGCGGGACCCGCTGTTTTTGTCCGCAAAAAACATAAACGAGATCCCGTCGGCACCATCTGTCTTTCCGCTTCCGGTATAAAAGTCAAATTCAGCAGTGAAACTATTTTTCTTCTGCGGATTTTTGATCCATACAGTACCATGCTGCCATGGCTCTTCTTTTGTCAGTATATAGTAACCCTGCGTATTCAGGAAAGCATCGTCCGTCAGTTCCAGGCTCTCAGAACCGAGGATACCGCCTTCGTCAGCGTCCGTTTTATCGGTAAATGAGAAACCGTCTCCTTTTATTTCAAACGACAATACATCAAAATTTGCGTCGATGATCGTTCCACTTCGTCGAGTGGCTTCAAGGATGATCCTGGCACAGGAAGCTCCTTCCGGAATCAGAGCAGAGATCTCATGGAATTTCCATTCTGTTCCTTCTTCACTCGTGTTGTAGGAAGCAAGAATCTCCCCGCCGTCATTCCGGAATTCCAGGATCAGCGTCGCCAGATCCGTCGGGGTCTGAGGATAGGTGCATATATACGAACTGAGTACGGCTGTCTGTCCCGACCGGTATTTATCAAGCCGGACATCCTGATAAAGGATCGTATGATCGATTCCTCCTTTGCCCGGCCAGAAAAAGCCTTCCCCTTCATATACCGTGTACTGAGGTTCTGTTGTCCATATCTCATCCGGATCGACCCATCCGGTCAGCCCGTCTTCCGCGTTTGGATTGATCAGAAGATTTCCGGAAGAGGGACCGGTTTTGTCCGTTTTTTCAGAATCTGTACTGCCCTGTTCCCTGCCGGTATCTTCAGGTCTGAGTTCCGTGATGACAGGCGTGACCGTCGGCTCCACGGGAGGACTAATCACTTCCTGCGGCTCATTCTCACCAATCGTCTGAAGTGTAATATCGCGGAAATAAAAATTCTCAGCCTCACTGGCGATCATCGAAAAATAAACATATATGATCCCTGTTTTTTCCGGTATTTTCTGCGTGATCTCCCGGCGGACACAGTCTGCATTTCTGGTCGAGGTAATGATATCACTGGTATAATCTCCCAGCAGTTCATTGCTGCTGGTATAGAATGAAAGTCCCAGAAATGCCCAGTCCGATCTGTCCGGGAAGAACGCAAAGGTTCCGCCAAGCTTCAACGTCTGCCCGGAGCTTATACCGGCTTCGTCCAGATAGATAACATCATAGGTGATATTCAGTCTGCTCTTTTCCGGATCTGCTCCATTCGCGTATTGATCGATATACTCACGGTAGGACAGACGGGCATTTCCCCATTCGGAAAGGCCGTCGTCCCAGACATGATGAGCCGCAGCAGCTTCTTCATGGATCAGATTTTCACTGTCAGCATGAACTGTGACTGCCATTGTAAGAACGGACAGCAAAAGCATACAGACCATGCACCCTACAGGTTTGCTTATTCTCTTCATAGCGGCACCTCCTCTTTCAGAGCGCAGTCCCCCCTGGCATAATGGTGTTTCTGCGTCACACTTGTTTCCTTTATTGCCGGAAATATGATCAGAATATGACAATATTCTATTGTTATATTACTACATATTGTTCCTGAAATCTACTGATAATTATCACAATCGAACAAAGAACGTCTTTCACATGACAAAATGGCAGAGTACCGAAAAAAACTGCACCCCCTTTAACTATTGAAAAGAGAAAGGCTTCTGCTTATGCTATAAACAAAGGGGCAACTCTTTCCCTGCTTGCCATCAGACCAATCACCACACTGGCATCCGGTGCGCTCGGAATCTGGGTGCATACTGTCACACAATAAATCGTGTGACAGTTTCTAGCGTGTGGCAGCACCATGAGTGAAGAAAACTGCCATTTGAGGCAAAAATCATCACAGGAGAATATTGGGATGGATACAAAAAGAGATATATACCTAAACCGGTTGATCAGCAGAAAAAATAACGGACTTATTAAGATCATTACCGGGATCAGACGCTGCGGGAAGTCTTATCTGCTGGATCCGATTTCAATGACCATATCCATTCGCTTGTAAAAGACAGTGGACAGTACTATCTGCTGTTGGATGAAATCCAGCTGGTTGAAGACTTTGAACTTGTTCTGAATGGCCTTCTGTATGAGAAAAACCTGAATGTATATGTTACCGGCAGCAATTCCAAATTCCTTTCTTCCGGAAAGATCCGCTGCAAGACAATGGCGGGTTATCGGAAAAATCTGGAGGTTGTATCCAAAATGCAAAACAGGTATGATATAAATATCCTGATCATCATACCACTGAGAACAACAAAGGAGAAAATCATGGGAGTAAAATTACAGAATCCGTTATTGCCGGGATTTTATCCGGATCCGTCTATCTGTCGCGTAGAAGATGATTATTATATGGTCACTTCTTCCTTCTCTTATTTCCCGGGAGTTCCGATCTTTCACAGCAAAGATCTGGCACACTGGGAACAGATCGGTCATGTTCTGGACCGCCCGGAACAGCTGCCTCTGGCGCCATATGATCTGTCTGCCGGCATTTTTGCACCTACGATCCGTTACCATGACGGACTTTTCTATATGATCACCACCAATATCAGCCACAGCGGCGGAAACTTTATCGTAACCGCGGAAAATCCGGAAGGCCCGTGGTCTGATCCGCACTGGATCGAAGGAGCAGGAGGCATTGACCCGTCTCTTTTCTGGGATGATGACGGAAAAGCCTACTATACAGGAACGGCAGGCTTTGGGTCTCCAACAGCTCATATCTGGATCTCGGAGATCGACCTTGAAAATTTCAGGCTGGTCGGAGAAAAGAAAGTCGCATGGGGAGGTTCTCTTGCTGATCCGATCTCACCTGAGGCACCTCATCTTTATAAAATCAATGGATATTATTATCTGATGATCGCAGAGGGCGGCACAGAACATTATCATTCAGAAACCATCGCAAGAGCAGAAAAGGTGACCGGCCCATATAAATCTTTCCCCGGCAATCCGATCCTGACCATGAGACACTTTGGCCTTCATTCAGAAATCGCCAATACAGGTCATGGCGATCTGGTGCAATGCCAGGATGGTTCCTGGTGGATGGTATTTCTCGCATCCAGACCATATGGCGGATACCACAAAAATCTGGGCAGAGAAACCTTTATTGCTCCGGTAGAATGGATCGATGGATGGCCTCTGGTCAGTCCAAAGACAGGTAAGATCCTGTTTTCCTATGAAGGCCCTGATCTTCCGGAGACACCTGTGCCGGAAATTCCTGTCAAAGATGATTTCGACAGTGAAAAACTGTCTTATATCTGGAACTATATCGGAACACCGCAAGCTGATACCATAAAGCTGGAAGACAGCTGTCTGAAGATCAGACTGTATGAAAAATGTATGGGAAAAGGAATGAAACGCCCGATGATATTTGGCGCAAATACCGAGCCGGAACCAATGGGATTCCTTGGAAGACGCCAGCAGCATCTTTCCTTCGAAGCTTCTGCAAAAATGCTGTTTATTCCGGAAGAACAGCAGAGCGCAGGCCTTACCGTACTTCAGCATGGCTATCAGCAGCTCCGCGTGGAAGTAACCAACAACGAAGAGAGAAAACGGGTAGTGCGCGCTGTGAAAGGCTTTACACATCTGGACATCCAGCTGGAGCACAGAACCGATGTTGCTTCTTATCAGGAACAGATCCTGAAGGAAATTCCATGGGATGAAGAAGAAACGGTTCTGGTGATCTGTGCAGAGGAACAGAATTTTACCTTGTCCGTAAAGAAACCGGATGGAACTCAGATCCTTCTTGCAGAGGAAAACGGCGGATTTCTTGGAAGTGAAACAGCCGGCGGCTTTGTCGGTGCTTATATCGGCATGTTTGCGAGCGGAAACGGAACATCCTATGATGCCTATGCAGCATTTGACTGGTTCTGCTACGAAGAAAAGAGTATTTGACAAATACTTGAAATAGGCAAAGACTTTACATTTATTGATAAAAAAGATGCTGAGATTCTCGCTGGGGAAGATAAAGGTGATTTCTTCATAAACGGAGAAGCATCAGACGTTGTGCTTTGGGAAGATATACTGATGTTTAATTGGGACTGTATCATTGCCACGGCAGGCAGGGCACTCAGTCAGGGGATAGATGTACTTATTGATTATGTAATTGAAGATGAATTGCCCAAGGTCAGAGAACTTGCTTCTTTGTATAATGCAAGCCTTTACTACATTGTGCTTACCGCCACGGAGGATGAACTGGATAGACGCATTCGGGATCGTGGAGATATAGATATGATTGAACGAGCAAAATTCTTAAAAAGAAAGCTCGACTCTTTGCCTGATAATGCCGGACATATTTATGATAATACGGATAAACCCTTGGAAAAGATGATTAATGAAATTGAACTTAATGATTACAAAGTACTGTAAATCATTGATGTTGGGAGATATATGAAAACATATTATGATGACGGAACTTTAATAATTCGCAGCATGATTCCTGAGGATGCAAAGGTATTATATGACACATACCTTTCCTACGGATGGCATCCTCAGATTAAGGTTTATGAGGATTATTACAAAGAGCAGGAAGAAGGCGAAAGATTTGTGTTTATCGCTGAACATGAGGGCACGGTCAAAGGACAGTGTACTCTTGTCCTTCATCCCACGGAAGGACCCTGGGGAAGACAAGGCTATCCCGAAATAGTTGACCTGACAGTATTCTTTGACATCCACGGGAAGGGAATAGGAAGCAAACTGCTTGATGTGGCGGAAAGCGAAGCAGCAAAAATCTCAGATATGGTATTTTTGGCGGTGGGTGTCCATTCCGGGTACGGGCCTGCACAGAGAATTTATGCTAAACGTGGATATATCCCGGATGGGAGCGGTGTCTGGTATCAGAACAAAGTACTGGATCAGTATGCACCTTGTGTAAATGGCGATGATCTGCTCCTGTTTTTGTCAAAAAGCCTTCGATAAAAAAAGGAAAAATAAGCATTTCAAAGGCATCACATAAACCTGGCAGGGATTTGCCTCATCCCAAAGGAGAGGGAATGCTTCAACAGAGTAATTTGACACAGAGTCGAAGTGATCTGTATGAAAAGTACCCATAAGATAGACATCCTGACCCACTGTCTATTGCAGCCTCTTAACCGTAAAGCTTTTTATATTTATATAGAAAACCGCCGCCAGGACAAATACGATTCCAAGAATTGCCACAATGCATATAAAAAACTTTTTTAATTTCGAATACCTATTTTTTGATTTCTCTGAGTTTCCCATTTTATTGTTCCTTTCAGCAAATTATTGTGAAAGATATTATTTCTTAACTGCAAAATTCATTATTCCATTGATGGTATGTATCACAAAAAATAAAACCGCAGTCCCCACCAACAGATAATTGCTTTTCCAAAGGCCAAAGAACAGATAGTATAACGGAACAACTGCAAACTGACTGATTAT
>CACZPF010000508.1 GCA_902782975.1 uncultured Lachnospiraceae bacterium | reverse complement strand
GGAAAAGAAGCGGAAGCGCCGGCAGGAAAAGAAGTTGAAGCGACGGCTGAAAAACAGGCTGAAACGACTGCCGGAATAGAATCTGTCCCGCCCTCTCTGGAAGAAAGTGAACTGCCGTCTCCTGCGGATCCCGGCGCTTATACAAAGGGAAAGCTGATTTTTATCGGTGATTCGCGGACGGTTGATATCATGAACGCGGTTCATGACAACAGCATCTGGTCCTGCAAAGTGGGAAAAGGTTATACCTGGATGTCCGGCACCGGGGTCCCGAATATAGAAGACGAGATTGAAAAAAACACCTCGGTGATTTTCCTGATGGGTGTGAACGATCCCGCTAATCTCCGGCACTACATTACTTATATCAATGCCAAAGCCAACGAGTGGGCGGCGATTGGAGCGCAGACCTATTTTGTGTCTGTGGGTCCGGTTACTGCAGATCCCTATGTAACCAATGAACAGATCGAAGTGTTCAACGCCTCCATGGAGGCCAGTCTTGCAGGCGTGATCTATATCGATATATACAATTTTCTTATGGAAAACGGCTTTTCGACAATTGACGGCACACATTATCCTGATGGAATCTCCATCAGCATTTATAATTATATTCTTGAACATCTGGAACCAGAGGGAGACGGGATCTGGGGATAGGATATGATTCACGGCCTGATCGTATGAGAAAGCAGATTTGTCATGTCGGTATGAACAAAAAAATCTTGACATACGAAAGAAGTGCCTTTATAATATACCAATCCCTGTCCTGAAGTGTTTATGGATGGCTGATTTCGGAACAGAATATAAGGAACACCGTCAGCCTGTATTGTAAGAGGTCGAATTGAGAATGAATGCTGAACCGTCCTGTTACCCGGACGGTTTTCTCATATAAAGGAGGACAATATATGATCGACAAGCAGTTTAAGAAGGAGAATTTTAAGGCAAGCATTAAGGACAATGTCAGGTTTCTTTACCGCAAAAACCTTGAAGAGGCTACCCAGGAGCAGCTTTTTCAGGCTGTAAGCTATACAGTGAAGGATGTTATCATTGACAACTGGCTGGAGACTCAGAACGCCTACGATGAACAGGATCCCAAGGTCGTTTATTACATGTCCATGGAATTTCTGATGGGCCGTGCACTTGGTAATAACCTGATCAACCTGGGTGCCTATAAAGAAGTGAAGGAAGCTCTGGAAGAAATCGGTCTGGATCTCAATACTCTGGAAGATCAGGAGCCGGATCCCGCCCTCGGAAACGGCGGTCTTGGAAGACTTGCGGCATGTTTCCTGGATTCTCTGGCGACTCTCAATTACAGTGCTTATGGATGTGGTATCCGTTATCATTACGGCATGTTCAAGCAGAAGATCGAGAACGGATTCCAGATAGAGGTGCCGGATAACTGGCTGAAAAACGGCTATCCGTTTGAGCTGAAGCGTCCGGAATATGCAAAAGAGGTCCACTTTGGCGGATATGTCCGTGTTGAATATGATCCTGTAAAGGGCGAGAACAAGTACATTCATGAAGGCTATCGTTCTGTACGGGCGATTCCTTATGACATGCCGATCGTAGGATATAATAATAAAGTCGTCAACACCCTTCGTATCTGGGATGCCGAACCGATCGTGGATTTTGAGCTGGATTCTTTTGACAAGGGTGACTATAAGAAAGCTGTAGAGCAGGAAAACCTGGCCCGCAATCTGGTAGAAGTTCTTTATCCGAACGACAACCATTACGCCGGCAAGGAACTGCGTCTCAAACAGCAGTATTTCTTTGTTTCGGCCAGCCTTCAGACTGCCATCGAAAAATATAAAAAGAATCACGACGATATCACCAAACTGTACGAAAAGGTCGTCTTCCAGATGAACGATACCCATCCCACAGTAGCTGTGGCGGAATTGATGCGTATCCTTCTGGACGAAGAAGAGATCGGATGGGATAAGGCATGGGAGATCACAACAAAATGTGTGGCCTATACAAACCATACCATCATGTCCGAAGCGCTGGAAAAATGGCCGATCGATCTGTTCTCCCGCCTGCTTCCCCGTGTATACCAGATCATCGAGGAGATCAACCGCCGGTTCATCATCGAAATTCAGACAAGATATCCGAATAATTACGACAAGATCAGAAGCATGGCGATCATCTACGACGGACAGGTCAAGATGGCACATCTGGCCATTGTGGCAGGTTTTTCTGTCAATGGTGTTGCTCGTCTTCATACCGAGATCCTTAAGAATCAGGAACTGAAGGATTTCTATGAGATGATGCCGCAGAAGTTCAACAACAAGACCAACGGTATTACCCAGAGAAGGTTCCTCCTCCACGGCAATCAGCTGCTTGCAAACTGGATCACGGATCACATAGGGCCGGACTGGATCACCGATCTGCCTCAGCTGAAGAAGCTGACTGTCTATGCGGATGATGACAAAGCGCTGCAGGAGTTTATGAATATCAAGTTCCGCAATAAAGAGCGCCTTGCAAAATATATTCTGGAGCACAACGGAATCGAAGTGGATCCTCATTCCATCTTTGACGTACAGGTCAAGCGTCTGCACGAGTATAAGCGTCAGCTGCTCAATATCCTGCATGTGATCTATCTTTATGACCAGATCAGGCAGCATCCGGAGATGGATTTCTATCCCAGAACCTTTATTTTCGGGGCGAAGGCTTCGGCGGGATATCATACTGCGAAAAAGATCATCAAGCTGATCAATTCGGTTGCGGATGTAGTCAACAATGATCCGGCGGTCCGCGGCAAGCTGAAAGTGGTCTTTATCGAAAATTACCGTGTTTCCAATGCGGAGATAATCTTTGCCGCTGCAGATGTTTCGGAACAGATTTCTACAGCCAGCAAAGAGGCTTCCGGAACCGGAAACATGAAGTTTATGCTGAATGGCGCACCGACCATCGGAACAATGGACGGCGCCAATGTAGAGATCGTGGAAGAAGTCGGCAGGGAAAATGCCTTTATTTTCGGTCTCTCATCTGACGATGTCATTAACTATGAGAGAAATGGCGGCTATGATCCCAATGTGATCTTTAATACCGACCATGAGATCCGCCAGGTGCTGGTCGAACTGATCAACGGGACATTTTCACCTGATACGGAACTGTTCCGGGATCTTTACGATTCTCTTCTGACGACAAGATATTCCGACAGACCGGACCGCTACTTTATCCTGGCGGATTTCCGCTCTTATGCAGAAGCGCAGAAGAGAGTAGAAGCTGCATACCGTGATGAAAAGGGCTGGGCGAAGATGGCTCTTCTCAATGTGGCTCACAGCGGGAAGTTTACTTCTGACCGTACTATTCAGCAGTATGTCGATGAGATCTGGAAACTGGACAAGGTTATTGTTGATAAGAAGTCCGGAACCAGGAAGTAAAAAAATCTGTTTTTAGTTCTATCACAAAAGAAAAATGGGCGGTTCTTCCGGCAAAGACCAGAAGAACCGTCCATTCTGATTCTATATGAAATTTCATCAGGATGACCTGGGGCCATCGTACTTTCATGTATCTGCCATCCGGACATTTTATG
>CACZPF010000507.1 GCA_902782975.1 uncultured Lachnospiraceae bacterium | reverse complement strand
CTTTATCAGGGAGCGGAAGCATTCCGCCTCTTTACAGGGCACGAAATGCCTGTCGATGAAATACGCAGCAGGTTTTTCTGATCCTGGTTACTATTCAACGCTTGATCGTATTTTTGGGGACAGCAGTAATGAAAGGAACAACAATGACTCAGATTAAGACAATTCCGGTGAGGGTCGCAAGCCTGCGCCTTGGTACAGGTCATCCGGTGATCTGTGTACCGCTGACCAGTAAAACCCGCATCGGACTGATCGAAGAAGCGGAAACCGCCGCCCGTTCCGGAGCGGATCTGGCTGAATGGCGGGCGGATTTCTGGCTTAAGAACCATCAGGGGGAGCAGCCCGGCGGCCTGCCCTCTGTGATCACGGATCTTTCCTGTCTGATGCAGGATCTGAAAGAAGCCCTTCTTCCCCTTCCTCTCCTTTTTACTATACGCACGGAGCCGGAGGGAGGAGCCTGTACGCTGTCCGGGGAAACTTATAACAGCCTTCTGATGGCAGCAGCCGCTTCCGGCGCAGATATGATCGATGTAGAAGTATTTCGCCAGGACAGGCACAGGATCTGCCGCCTGATCGAGGATCTGAGAAGGTCCGGTTCCGTTACGGCAGCTTCCACCCACGATTTCCAGAAGACGGATCCGGACGAAGTGCTTCTTTCCCGTTTTCAGTATATGCATGAAACCGGAGCAGACCTTCTCAAAATGGCGGTCATGCCTGAAACAGAACAAGACGCAGACCGTCTGCTCAAAGTAACAGACGAAGCCCGCAGAATATATCCGGAACCTCTTATCACCATGTCCATGGGCGGGACCGGCGTAAAGACCCGGATCATCGGCTGGCAGTACGGTTCCTGCCTCACTTTCGGAACTACAGGAAATCAGTCTGCCCCCGGGCAGCTCCCTGTCAGGGTTCTAAAAGAAAAGATTCTTGTGAACTGTCCGGACGAGATGTGTCCGGATATGTCGAACCGTGTCGACATATGTCGATAAAGCTCGATATTTCTCGAACGAAAGCCAGGCGCCTTCGACATAATTCGACAAAATAACAGAATAAAGCTATTTATAATAGTCCCACGACAAAATTCACAGAGAGGACGGGTGAATCTTTATGCCGGGGGACTATTACAGGATATTGCCGGAGCCGCTGAGTTATGAAAAAGAGCGCATCTTGACCGACCGGTTCGGAACATCTCAGGAAGAAGACGCAAAACAGGAGCTGATCTGTCATAACCTGCGGCTTGTCACCTACTACGCAAAACGGTTCAGTTACGGAAAAGAGTCGGAGGAAGAGCTGATCCAGGAAGGCGCCATCGGCCTTATCAAAGCAGTAAAATCCTACAGGCCGGGTCCCGGAAAAAGACTCGTTGTCTATGCATCACGCTGTATTGTCAATCAGATGCTCATGTACCTGAGAAAAAGAAAACCTGCTCTGGCAGATCTGGATATCGTGCTGGTGAGCAAAAAGCAGACTTACCGCCTGCTCTTAGAAGAGTACACTATATCTGATCCGGAAAAAGAGATCCTGGAAGAAGAACGGATCATACTTCTGAGAAAAGCCGTAAGCATGCTTTCCTGCAATGAACAGATACTGCTCCGGATGCGCTACGGACTTGCCGGAGAGCCGGGCACAGATCCTTTTACCCAGAAGGAGACCGCTGCTGTTCTGCATACGTCCCAGACGGCTGTCTGCCGCAGGGAGAAGATGATCCTCCGCAAATTAAAAAAGAATCTGAGCATTTATATGGCAAATTAGAGGCAAATTAGCACTTTTATAAAATCTGTTATTTACTAACGATTCGTGAAGTGCTATAGTAGGTGTGTTAAAAACTTTAGGGATTTAACGCTTTATAGAGAAAAAGCAAAACACTTTAAAGAAAGGAAGCAAAGCACATGGAGAGATACTACCAGCCGGACATCGAATGTGCCTCCCGCGAACAGATCCGGGAGTGGCAAAGCGAAAGACTTAAAAATCAGGTGAAAAATGTATGGGATCATGTTCCCATGTACCGTAAAAGAATGGAGGAGGCCGGGCTGACACCGGACGATATTCAGTCTGTAGATGACCTTCATAAGCTTCCCTTCATTACCAAGGATGATCTTAGAGATGAGTATCCCTATGGTCTCCTGGCACGGCCTCTGAACGAATGTGTGCGTATTCAGTCCACAAGCGGTACGACAGGCCGGAGAGTCGTCGCATTTTATACCCAGCACGATGTTGACCTCTGGGAGGAGTGCTGTGCCCGTGCGATCGTGGCAGCCGGCGGCACAGAGGAAGATGTCTGTCAGGTATGCTACGGATATGGATTGTTCACCGGAGGTCCCGGCCTGAACGGGGGCTCTCATAAGGTCGGTTGTCTGACGCTTCCGATGTCTTCGGGCAACACAGAGCGCCAGATCCAGTTCATGACGGATCTTGGATCCACGATTTTGTGCTGTACTCCTTCGTATGCTGCCTATCTGGCAGAAAGCATCCACGAACGTGGTGTGCGTGATCAGATCAGGCTGAAAGCGGGTATATTCGGAGCTGAAGCCTGGACAGAGGAGATGCGTCACGATATCGAGGAAAAGCTTGGGATCAAGGCTTTTGATATCTACGGGCTGACAGAAATTTCCGGTCCCGGCGTATCCTTCGAATGCTGTGACCAGAGCGGTATGCATGTCAACGAAGACCACTTCATTCCGGAAGTGATCAATCCTCTGACAGGCGAAGTTCTGCCGGACGGCGAAAAGGGAGAGCTTGTTTTTACCAGCATTACAAAAGAAGCCTTCCCTCTGATGCGATACCGTACCAGAGACATCTGTATCCTGAGCCATGAGAAATGCGCCTGCGGCCGTACCCATGTAAAGATGACCAAGCCGCTCGGCCGCAGCGACGATATGCTGATCGTCAAGGGTGTCAACGTATTCCCGTCTCAGATCGAGACAGTTCTTATGAACAAAGGATATGCCGCCAATTACCAGATCGTTGTGGACCGCGTCAACAACAGCGATACGATCGAAGTACAGGTCGAGATGACTCCGGAGATGTTCTCTGACTCTCTGAGCGCTGTATCCGGAAGGGAAAAAGAACTGGTCGATGCGTTAAAGGCTATGCTTGGTATTTATGCCAAGGTGAAACTGGTCAACCCGAAGGCGATCCAGAGAAGTGAAGGCAAAGCCGTACGTGTGATCGACAAGCGAAACCTTTATAAGCAGTAAAATTGCCGGATATATTTCTATGAACTTGCAATTTCCTGCAGGACAATTGCAGAACGATCAATAAAAAAGGAGGCAGCCATGACAGTTAAACAGATTTCTGTGTTTTTGGAAAATAAGCCCGGAAAGCTTGCCGATTTTACGGATGTTCTTTCAGCACAGGGTGTGGATATGCGTGCTCTGTCGATCGCTGAAGCATCAGATTTCGGGATCGTCCGGATCATCGTGGATGACGTTTATAACGCATCCACAGTCCTTAAGGATGCCGGATATATCTGCTCGATCACAAAGGTCCTCGCGATCGAGATGCCGGATGAGCCGGGCGCTCTTTCCAGGATCATCCGTGTACTTGGAAATGCCGGGGTGAATGTGGAATATATGTATGCTTTCACATCCAGCAAAAAGGGACGTGCATATATGATCATCCGTGTGGCGGATAATGAAAAGGCAATTGATGTTCTGAAGAGCTGCGGCATCCGCCCCATCTGCCAGGACGAGTTAAGTGAACTGTAAACAGGGAGTTTCACAATTGCCTAATAAAATTGTAAAAGCGGTAAGGAGACATAACGTGACAGAATTGAACAACTGTGTCCTGTGCCCCAGACAATGTGGTGCGGACAGGGCGGCAGGCAGCAAAGGAATCTGTCAGATGGATGCCCGGGTGACTCTCGCCCGGGCATCTCTTCACATGTGGGAAGAGCCCTGCATTTCCGGAAAAAAGGGGTCCGGAGCGGTTTTCTTTTCGGGATGTCCTCTGGGGTGTATCTTCTGCCAGAACAGAGATATTGCATCTGCAAGAGCCGGCCGGGCGGTCACGGTCGAACATCTGGCACACATATTTCTTGATCTTCAGGATCAGGGGGCTGCCAATCTGAATCTTGTGACCGGAGTCCATTTTGTGCCGCAGATCATAGAAGCGTTAGATCTTGCCAGAGAGCAGGGACTCAGCCTGCCGGTCGTCTACAACTCGGGCGGATACGAAAAAAAGGAGACCCTTGGTCTCCTTTCAGGATATGTCGATGTATATCTTCCCGACTTTAAATATATGGATGCTTCCCTGGCAGCCAGATTTTCCCATGCGGCAGATTATCCGGAAGCCGCCAGGGAAGCAGTTTCTGAGATGGTCCGTCAGACAGGACCCTGTGTATTTGATGAAGAAGGATATATCAGAAAAGGGACCATTGTAAGGCACCTGATCCTCCCGGGCCATACAAAAGATTCATGCCGTATTCTCGACTATCTTCTGAAAACCTACGGGGATGATATCTACATCAGCCTGATGAATCAGTATACGCCCATGAGCCGCTCGTTTCCATGGCATGAACTGAATCGTAAGCTGACCCGCCGTGAATATGAAAAGGTCCTCACTTATGCGCTGGAGCACGGCCTGACAAACGGATTCTTCCAGGAAGGAGAGACCGCCAGGGAAAGCTTTATTCCGCCCTTCGATCTGACAGGGGTATGATGGACCTACCGCAAGCCCCTGCCTGGCATCTTACCGGAAGCAGGCATTTTACCGGGGTGCAGGGATCAGAACTTTTTCCAGGTCCTCGGCAGGAACAGCAGCAGCATCGGGAACAGCTCAAGACGTCCGGCAAGCATATCAAAGATCAGCACCAGTTTTGCGCCGGGAGCAAAGAGGGCAAAATTGCAGGCAGGACCTACTTTTTCAAGACCTGGCCCGATATTGTTCAGTGTTGCGGCTACCGCCGTGAAATTTGTGGTAAAATCATACTCATTCAGTGCTACCAGCAGGACGGAGAAGGAGAAGATCAGGATATAGACGACCATGAAGATATTTGTCGCCCGCACCACTTCGTGAGGAATGGGCTTGTCATCCATCTTTATTTTCTTTACGGCATTAGGATGCAGGTAGATCTGCACTTCCTTCGCTACGGTTTTGACCATGATCAGAAGACGTGATACCTTTACGCCGCCGCCGGTAGAACCCGCACAGGCTCCGCAGAACATCAGCATGACCAGGATCGTTTTGGAGAACATGGGCCACTGGTCAAAATCCACGGTGGAGTATCCGGTCGTCGTGATGATCGATCCGACCTGGAATGCCGCGTTCTGCAGGATACGCCAGAAATTGGAGCCCACTGCACGCCATACATCAAAGGTGATCGCCGCGATCGAGACCAGGATGATCCCGAAATAATAACGGATCTCTTCGACATGGATCGCCTGAAAGAACTTTTTCATGAGGATCAGGAAATATACATTAAAATTCACCCCGAAGAGGATCATAAATATCGTGATCACGATCTGCTGATAGGTCGTATACGAAGCACAGCTTTCGTTTAAGACACCAAATCCGCCGGTTCCTGCGGTTCCGAAGGAAATGCAGATCGTATCAAATAGAGGCATCCGCCCGATCAGCAGAAGCACGATTTCCAGAACCGTCAGAAGAAGGTAGATCAGATAAAGGATCTTGGCGGTCGTTTTTACCTTGGGAACAAGGCGGCTGACTGACGGCCCCGGGCTCTCGGCCTTCATAAGGTTCATGTAGGAGCCGCCGGACTGGGGAAGAATGGTGAGTACAAACACCAGAACGCCCATTCCGCCGATCCAGTGGGTGAAGCTTCTCCACAGGAGCACACAGTGGGGAAGGACCTCCACACTGTCCAGGATGCTGGCCCCTGTTGTCGTGAAGCCTGATACTGTTTCAAAAAGAGCATTCACCGGATTCGGAATGCTTCCACTGAAAATAAAGGGAAGAGCACCGCCGATGCTGAGCGCGATCCAGGACAGTGCTACTGCGACAAATCCTTCCCGGGCATAAAAAATCTTTTTGGGCTTGCGAATAAGGATCAGCGGAAGGCCGACCGCGATACAGACTGCCATGGAAGCGACGAATGCCAGCCCTTCTTTTTCATGGTAAATAAGGGATGTGATGCAGGGCAGTACCATGAGAACAGCTTCTACATTCAGGATCATCCCTACGATATAGACAATAATGGAATAGTTCATGTTTCCGGCTCACCTCTCCAGTATATCTGTAATATCTTTCAGACCGCGGTGACTTGTGACGATAATGACGGTATCCCCGACCTCGATCATATCCTGGCCTCTGGGGATCCGTATCTCGCCGTGACGGTTGATACAGCCTACCAGAAGGTTGCGTTTAAGATTCAGTCTTGACAGGGGAACACCGGTAACAGGAGAACTCTCGCGGATATTAAACTCCAGCGCCTCGGCCCGGTTATCCAGAATGTGGTAGAGCGTTTCGACATTGGATCCGATACTGTTCTGCATGGCCCGCACATACTGAAGGATATTGTCCGCCGTGATATATTTGGGATAGATCACACTTCCGATATCCAGGTTATCGATGACATCATCAAAATCCAGCCGGTTGACTTTGATGATCCGCTTTGCGGCAGAAACCTTTCTTGCCGAAAGGGAGAGGAAAATGTTTTCTTCATCCATATTGGTAAGAGCGATCAGAGCTTCTGTCTCCTGAAGTCCCTCTTCGAGCAGGAGACCCCGGTTGGTGCCGTCTCCGTGGATGATCGTTGCTTCCGGCAGAAGGTCGCTCAGCTCTTCGCAGCGCTTTGCGTCCTGTTCGATTATCTTTACATCGATCTTCATTTCCAGCAGAAGCCGGGCAAGATAGAATGAGATCTTCCCGCCTCCGATCAGAAGGGCATTTTTGACCTGCGTCGTCTTGAGGCCGATCTTCCGGAAAAAGACACCGGCATTTTTGGGAGTGGACATTATGGAAACGATATCGCCGTTATGGATCACCTGATTGCCGTCCGGGATAGACATAAGATCCTGGCTCTCAACAGCACAGAACAGAAAATCGCATTTGTACTTCTCCACGATCCGGG
>CACZPF010000506.1 GCA_902782975.1 uncultured Lachnospiraceae bacterium | reverse complement strand
AGGCTGGCAAGTATAAAAAGCAGGTGCCAGAAGAGGCTGGCAAGTATAAAAAGCAGGTGCCAGAAGAGGCTGGCAAGTATAAAAAGCTGGTGCCAAAAGAGGCTGGAAGCCATAAAAACAGCTTCCTGAAGAGGCGGAAATCCATAAGTCGTACCTGCATGAAGAGACGATTGCCTTCAGCCGTGGTTGTCTTTGGCCGCCGCTGCATCAGACTGCTTTTGTAATGCCTGTATCTCTCTGCAGGTGCTCTGCACCAGGAATGGCAGATCTGGAACACCGTTCCAGTGTTTCTTTATGCTTTCATCGGTATTTCCAGGCATTTGTCGGTATATGCGGACAAATGCCTTTTCTTTTTAATACAAGGAGTTTTATGAAATCAGATAAAATAATTACCTCACCTCTCTGGACAAGAGATTTTACGATCATTACGATCGGCAGTGTTGTTTCCATGTTCGGCAATGCCATGTCCGGGTTTGCCATGAGCCTCATGGTGCTGGACATTTCACAGTCAACTTTTCTATATGCTATCTATGTGGCCATGTATACGGTTCCCCAGCTGTTCCTTCCAATTTTTTCCGGAGCCGTTTTAGACCGGTTTTCCAGAAAGAAAATGATTTATACCCTGGATTTTGTTTCAGCGGTACTGTATTTTGTGATGGCAGCTGTGCTGGCTACCGAGTGGTTTTCTTTTCCGCTGTTTGCTGTGTACTGCCTGCTTTTGGGTTCTATACAGAGCACTTACATGGTTGCATATGAGAGCTTTTATCCGCTTCTCATCACGGAAGGAAACTTTCAAAGAGCTTACTCCATTGCCGGCGTTCTTGAAACGGTTTCTGCTGTTATGGTTCCGGTTTCTGCTTTTTTATACCGGAAAATCGGTCTTTCGCCCCTTCTGGCGGTCAACGGATTCTGTTTTCTGACTGCTGCGATTATGGAGACACGTATCCGGACCGAAGAAGAATATGTACAAAAACAGAAGGAAACAGCCTCATCTGACGTACGGTACGCGAGACAGGTTTTACAGGATATCCGGGACGGGTTTTTATACCTTGCTTCGGAAAAGGGACTTCTGGCTATTGCCGTTTATTTCGCCTTTTCTTCTCTGTGCGGAGGAGTTTCCAATGTTCTGGTACTGCCATGGTTCAAATCGGCTTTTCCGGACGGAGAATATATGTATATGCTGGTGTGGGGAATGGCCCTGGTTGGCCGGGCAGTCGGTGGAATGATTCATTACCGGATCAAAATACCGGCGAAATACCGCTATGCGACGGCTCTGGCTGTTTATATCATTATCTCTGTCAATGAAGGAATCTACCTTTTCACACCGGTTCCGGTCATGATGGTCCTGTGCTTTACCATTGGAATCGGCGGGATCACAAGCTATACGATCCGTGTTTCCGCCACTCAGAGTTATGTGCCGGATGAACGGAAAGGCCGATTTAACGGAGCATTTAACATGTTGTCCACCAGCGGAGCTCTTCTCGGCGAACTGGCTGCTGGCACCCTGACTTTGTTTGTGTCGGAAAGAGTCCTGCTGCTATTTGTCATGCTCCTGTGTGCGCTGGCTGCCGCAGTCTTTATAGGCGGCGGGAAAAAACATGTTGCCCTGATTTACAACCGGACAGAATAGGAATATGCAAAATCTATTCCGAAGATGGACCATACCCGATGTCCATTTTGCCTGGTTGACAGTTTTGGGGGCAGGTGTTATTATTCCATTGTGAGTGCGCATGTTCCTGTAGGGAAAGTGCGCCTTTTTTGTGCTGATAAAATGGGAGCCTTTTCCGAAATTAACAGGTAATTGCCGAGCTTAGGAAAAGCAGAGAGTTCTGCAATTACCCTTCGAAAAACAGTATGAAAAGGAGAACACACATGAACACAAAAATCATCAGAACAGGCATTGCAATGACAGCTGCTATTACCACTCTTTTAGGAACAGGCGTTTCTGCTCTGGCTGCGGCAACGGAGTACCCGGTGACGGTCATGACCACGACAAGAGAGGGCGATTCTCTTGAGACCGTCTATGAAAAGGCACCGGAAAAGGTTCTGGCCGTATACCAGGGCTGCATAGAAACCCTGCTGGCTCTGGGTCTTGAAGACCATATTGCGGCGGCAGCCGGCCTTGACAACGAAGTGCCGGAAGACCAGAAGGCAGCGTTCGACACCCTCAATTACCTTGACGAATTTACACCTTCTCTCGAAACGGTCACTATGCTGGATCCGGATATGATCTTCTCCTGGGGCTCATATTTCGGCGAAAAGACGCTGGGAAATGCATCCGACTGGGTGGCAAAGGGGGTAAATACCTATATCAACAGCAACACCAAGGGCGACGGGTCTGACCGTATTCTGGAGAATGAATATACCGATATCCTGAATATGGGCATTATCTTTGATGTACAGGATAAGGCGGAAGCAATTGTCGATGATATGAAGAGTACCATCACTTCTGTTCTCGAGCAGACCGAATCCATTGAAGAGCGTCCGCGTGTTATGATTCTTGAATTCCTTGGCGACAGCATAACCAACTATGGATCCTCCAGCCTTGGCGGCGATATGGTGACCCAGCTCGGGGGTGTTCTCGTGAACGAAGAATATACCTCGATCGGGCAGGAAGATGTTATTACAGCCAATCCGGATGTGATCTTTATCGTTTACATGCCTTATTCTGGGGATGATCCTGCAACAGTGGAGCAGGAAAATATGGACAAGCTTCTGAAAAATGAGGTTTATCAGAGTCTTGACGCGATCAAAAATGACAGAGTATATCCCATTATGCTGAGCGAAATGTATGCGAGCGCGACCCGTACCAAAGATGGAATCGTGACCTTTGCAAAAGGGATGTATCCTGATATTACCCTGGAGTAAATGTATGGAGAAGAACAAGGATAAAAAAGTTCTTCAGACATCTGTCTTTATCATGGCACTGGCAGTCCTTCTGGGACTGCTGGTGTTTTCTGTACTTGCCGCCATTACGTTCGGCAATGCGGATATTTCCATAAAAGAAGTTTACAGCGTGATCCTTCGGGAGATTTTCGGCTTCGAACAATTTGCCGACTTTGCCGAAGGCCCCATTCACGATGTGGTCTGGCTGATCCGTTTCCCCAGAGTGCTTCTGGCGCTTGGAGTAGGGATGGGTCTTTCGGTATGCGGTGTAATCATGCAGGCCGTTGTTAAGAACCCTCTGGCGGATCCTTATGTTCTGGGAATATCATCCGGGGCTTCTCTGGGAGCGACCATGGCCATTATTCTTGGAATCGGGTCGCTGTTCGGGGGGAGATTTGTGGGGATCACGGCCTTCATCGGCGCCATGGCGACATCCTTTGCGGTGCTTTTTATTGCCAATATTGGAGGAAGAGCCAATTCGGGGAAGCTGATCCTGGCCGGCATGGCGATCAGCGCTGTCTGTTCAGCCTTTTCGAATTTTATCCTGTACCTTGCGCATAATAAGAATGCCACCCAGGAAGTGGTGAACTGGACGATGGGAAGCCTTGCGAATACCAGCTGGTCGGAGATATCGGTGATTCTGCCGATCGTTTTTGCCGGAACGCTGATCTTCTGGACGCAGTTCCGGAACCTGAATTTGATGCTTCTGGGAGATGAGACGGCGATCACTCTTGGAACGGATCTTCACAAAGTAAGGACTTTTTATCTGATTTTATCTTCTCTTCTGGTAGGATTTGCCGTTTATGCAGCCGGTATGATCGGATTCGTGGGTCTTATCATCCCTCATGTGGTGCGGATGCTTTTCGGCACGGATCATAAAAAACTGATTCCGCTGGCGGCGCTTCTGGGAGCGATCTTCCTGATCTGGGCAGATGTGGCCTGCCGCAGTATTCTTAAGAATTCCGAGATGCCCATCGGTATTCTATGTTCGATCATCGGCGCACCGTGCTTTATCTATCTGATGATAAGGCGGTCCTATGGATTCGGAGGTGGGAACGGATGACTGAGAACATGATCACGGCGGAAAAAATCAGGATCACGCTGGGCGGGAATTCTATTTTAAAAGGTGTTACCCTCTCTGTTCCCCGGGGAAGCTTTGTGGGAATCATCGGCCCGAACGGAAGCGGCAAGTCCACACTTCTCCGGTGCATATACCGTACCTTAAATCCAGACGAGGGAATCGTTTATCTGGAAGATTCTCCGATCCTTTCCATGCGCCCTAAGGAATCGGCCAGGAAGCTGGCAGTAGTGGCACAGCATAATTATTATAATTTTGAGTTTACAGTGCTGGAAGTAGTGATGATGGGGCGGTCCCCACATAAAAAGGCTCTGGAAAGGGACAATGCGGAAGACTACGCCATAGCGGAAGATTCCCTTCGGAAAGTGGGCATGCAGGGATTCTCCGGCAGGAGTTTTTCTACGTTGTCCGGCGGGGAGCAGCAGAGAGTGATCCTTGCCAGAGCTCTTGCCCAGAAAACGCCCTGCCTGGTTCTGGATGAACCGACCAATCACCTCGATATCACGCATCAGCTCCAGCTGATGAATATCGTGAAAGAGCTGGGAGTGACTGTGATCTCGGCGATTCATGACCTGAATATTGCGGCCGCTTTCTGTGATTACCTTTTTGTGATGAAGGATGGAAATCTGGCAGGAGAGGGCGTTCCGGAAGATGTGTTTAAAACCGGTTTTCTGAAAGAAATCTACAATGTGGAAACAGAAATCGTGACGGACAGGAACGGGAAGATGCATATATTGTTTCTGTCGTGAGAAAGGAGGAAATCATGGCAAAAATCGGTATTCTGACTTGTTTATATTCCAATAATGTCTGCGCGAGAGTGGGATGTCTTAAGGCTTTTAACAGCCGCACCGGTCATTTTACTGAGTATGGTCCGGATGACGAGTTGGCTGCTTTGATGACCTGCAACGGATGTAAGTCCTGGCGAGAGCCTGCTCCATCGGAAGATCAGGAACTGCTGGAAAAGGTGGAACGACTTTCGAAAGAAGAAATCGATGTGGTGCACGTAGGCGTCTGCAGTGTGCATCACGGCAAAGAATGCGGCCGTATGACCGAACTCTGCGGATTAATTGAAGAAAAAGGCATCCGCGTAGTGAGAGGAACCCATTAAGGAGACAGAGGAGACAGGGGACGGTTCTTTGTCTCCTTTTTTAGAATTTTCTGAAAAAGGAGACAAAGAACCGTCCCCTGTCTCCGATTTATCCGTAAATGAGTGGATCGCTGCAGTCTTCGAAAGCATCATCAGCAACCATCTGGATTCCGGCGGGAAAGCGGACATAAAGAAGATGTTCACATCTGGCAAATGCGCGGGAGCCGATGGATTCGCAGCCGTCCGGGATGATGACACATTCAAATGTTCCGTCTGCAAAGGCTTCTTCT
>CACZPF010000505.1 GCA_902782975.1 uncultured Lachnospiraceae bacterium | reverse complement strand
GGAAAGAACCTGATGCCTATGGAATTTCCTCTTGAACAGGAGGAAGAGGGCGGTACGCAGGAATTCCTGCTTCGGCTGAAAAGGAGCCGTCTTACCGAGGATGACCTGGTTTCCGAATTTTATGACAAAGTAATCGAGTCCTATGACCATACGGAAAACTATTACATTATCCTGATCCATGGGATCTATGATATTCCGGGCAGGTCCTCGGACGGAACCGAAATGTTCGACGCTTCCGACGAAGTGTATGAGCATCTGATGTGCTGTATCTGTCCTGTTAATCTGACAAAGGCGGGTCTTTGCTATAATGCGGCCGCCAACACCATTCAGGACCGCATCCGGGACTGGGTGGTGGAAATGCCGGACGCCGCCTTCCTGTTCCCCCTTTTCCGGGACCGGAGCACAGACCTGCACGGTGTTCTTTATTACGCAAGGCAGCCCGAAAAGATTCATGCAGATCTCATCGGCAGCCTGCTGGGCTGTGAGGCGCCTCTTACCGCCGGCGGCCAGAAGGATTCCTTCCAGGTCCTGGTGCAGGAAACGCTGGAGGAAGAATGCGATTACGAAACGGTCGTCAACATCCACGAGAAACTGAACGAGTGGATCGAAGCGCAGAAGGAAGAGCCGGATCCTGTTGTTCTTACAAAAAACGAGGTCCGGCGCCTGTTTGAGGAAAGCGGAGCGCCGGACGAAAAAATGAAGACCTTTGATGAACAGTATGAACTGGCAGCCGGTGAGAAACAGTCCCTGACGGCTTCCAACCTCACAAACCCCAAAAAGATGGAGATCCGTACACCCAGTGTCGTCATCTCCATCGTGCCGGAACGCTCGGATCTTCTTACGCCCCAGATCGTCAACGGACGCAGGTGCCTGGTGATCCCCATGGATGAAGGAGTCGAAGTGAACGGCATCCCCGTCCATCCCGCAGGCCAGAAAGAAGCCTGAGTCCGATGCGGACTCAGGCTTAAACCGGCCTGAAATTCTTTTTCATCAATGACTCTTTGCATGAGAAACATGTCCGGATCTGTCCTCTTCTTTATCCCACC
The DNA here is from genome assembly GCA_902782975.1 of uncultured Lachnospiraceae bacterium. Lineage (GTDB taxonomy): Bacteria > Bacillota > Clostridia > Lachnospirales > Lachnospiraceae > Blautia_A. Next base: position 6,835 of record CACZPF010000505.1, on the reverse strand, counting down.
GCCGCGAATGCCTCGTCGAGGGCTTCGATCAGATCCAGAATATTTTCGGTTCCGATGGAGAAACGTATCGTATTCGGCCTGATCCCCTGTTCCAGCAGTTCTTCTTCATTCAGCTGGGAATGTGTGGTGGAAGCCGGATGGATGACCAGAGATTTAACATCCGCCACATTGGCCAGCAGAGAAAAGATCGGAAGGTGGTCGATAAATTTCTGCGCCCTGGCAGCATCCCCTTTAATCTCAAAGGTAAATATGGAGCCGCCTCCGTTGGGGAAATATTTACTGTAAAATTCGCTCCCAGGTTCGCCAGCGATCGAGGGATGATGCACTGCCTCCACCTGCGGATGTGCTTTTAAGTAATCGATGATCTTAAGGGCATTCTCCACATGGCGTTCTACTCTGAGCGAAAGAGTTTCCAGACCCTGCAGGAAGATAAACGCATGGAAAGGAGAAAGGGTCGCCCCGGTATCGCGAAGAAGAATCGCACGGATATAAGTCGCAAAGGCTGCCTTTCCGGCTGCCTCCGTAAAGCTCACGCCATGGTAGGATGGGTTCGGCTCCGAGATCCACGGATATTTTCCGGAGGCATTCCAGTCAAAGTTTCCACTGTCTATCAGGACGCCTCCTATAGCAGTACCATGTCCGCCGATAAATTTCGTTGCGCTGTGCACCACGATATCCGCGCCATATTCGATCGGCCTTACAAGAAACGGTGTGGCAAAGGTGTTATCGACGACCAGCGGCACTCCCTTCTTGTGGGCACTTTTCGCGATCGCTTCGATATCTACCACATTGCTGTTGGGGTTACCCAGGGTTTCCACAAATACAGCCTTTGTCTTATCATCGATCGCATTTTCCAGTTCCTCGTAATTATAGGGATCAACAAACTTTGCAGTGATCCCGTAGAGGGGAAGTGTGTGTGCAAGCAGGTTATAGGTACCGCCATAGATCGTCCTGCTCGCAACGATGTTTTCTCCTGCCTTTGCAAGAGCCTGGAATGTATAGGCGATCGCTGCCGCTCCGGAGGCTGCAGCCAGGGCTGCCACGCCGCCCTCCAGCGCCGCGATCCGCTCCTCAAAAACACCCTGTGTCGTATTCGTAAGACGCCCGTAAATATTCCCTGCGTCTTTTAAAGCAAACCGGTCAGCCGCATGCTGAGAATTATGAAATACGTAGGAAGTCGTTGCGTAGATCGGTACTGCCCTTGCATCCGATACCGGATCCGCCTGCTCCTGTCCAACATGAAGCTGCAATGTTTCAAATCTGTAATTCTTTCCTGCCATGTCTTTTATCTCCTTCTCTATCATTATTCAGCCGGCCATTATATCCCGGAATATTGTCTGTTCTATCGATACCCTACTATTCCGATATGTTTTATAATGTTCGCTTGATGTAAGAAGAATATACCACAGGAAGAACGGATCTGTAAAATTCCTAAAAATAATATTGGGCTATAGGTTTTCCCTATAGCCCTTGCAAAAAAATGCTGCACCATTTTCCGGTTCCGGAATCCCGCACACAGATGACTGCTTCTCAAAGCAGAGATTCCATAAATTTCAGCGCTCTCTCCGGCCAGCCTTCCACTTCGGTGCCGGTCCCGTCCCCAAAACCATGCGGCGCGTGGTCCGCTTCCTCCAGAATCGCCGGCACACCGGCAGCATCCAGCTTTTCTTTCATCAGTTCCGAATTGCTGCAGGGAACGACCTGGTCATCCTTTCCGCAGACCAGATAACAGGGAGGATAGTCCCCGTTGATCTGATCCGGAAGATGGAACCGGTTGAGCAGATCTCTCCAGTTCTCTCCCAGCATCGGCGCGATAAGACCGCCGTTTTCATCTCTCTGCGATTCCGCTTTAATGTCGATATATGTGTAGATTGGAAACATACAGATCGGTTTGGGAAGTCCGTAATGTTTATATCCAATAAAAGCACTTCCCCAGTTGGAAACAAGGTTTGCCCCTGCTGAGAACCCGCCGATGGCATAACGCGCCGGGTCAATGCCGAGTGCCTCTCCATGGATCCCAAGATACCGGACCGCCGCGGCCAGATCGTCCAGCGCATGGAAGGCTGCCTTCTGGATACCGACCCGGTAGGTCATGAGAAATACCGTATACCCGGCTTCTGCCATATGCCTCGCTGCAGGCAGGGCTTCCACCATTGTACAGACACTCATATACGCTCCGCCTGCACAGAGGATAATAAAGGGCCTGGAAGGATCCGGCGTTTCCGGCAGGATACGAACCAGGTTGACATCCTTCTTCCGGGGATCATCACTCGTTTCTTCTTCCGGATAGATAAAATACCGGGATACCCGGCGCGTTTCAAGAGCTTCTGTCAGAAAGTTCAGGCCGTTTACGATCCCTTCCGGCGACCAGCCGATTTCCGCCAGACTGCTTAAGGGAGACCTGTTCATCTTTTCCTGCTCCGGGGCAGGTGATTCCTCGCTCAATGGAGAATAGATCAGAAATCTTTTAAAATCCGAAAGCTGCGGAAGCTCCATCACATCCTGCATGCTGTTTGTCAGTTCGATTTTTTTCATTCGTTCCTCCTTCATGGCGCATTCACGGCACTCATCACGGCAGATCTGAACTCCGGCCTCATCCTTCATCCGCCCTCTCATCCGGCAAGTTTTCTATTCTGTCAAGGAAATGACCGACCACTTCTGTATACAGCGTCCTGTCTGTCAGAACAGAATTTGCATGAGCCGCCTTCGGGATCAGATGAAGTTCCTTATATCCGCCTGTCTCCTGCAGCATCCGTGTGCTGTTGACAGGAGGAATAAACTTATCTTCTTCCCCGTGGATAAAGCACACAGGAACCTGATTCTTTTTAAGAGCGTCCACAGGCCGTGCTTCTTTGAATGAAAACCCATAGCGCACCTTTGCTGCCGCCGAAGCAAACATCAGCGTTTCTGCCGGCAGGTGATAATGCTTCACACTGCCTTCCAGAACATTATAAATATCAGAAAAACCGCAGTCCGCCACAGCAAACTTTACGTCCTGCTGGTACTTTAGACTGTATATGGCTGCCGCACTGCCCAGAGATTCGCCGTGAAGTCCGAGAAAAATGTCCTTTCCATAACGCACATAAGTGTCCCGGATCAGCTGATAAAGGTCTTTTCCTTCCCGAAGGCCGTAGGTGCACCAGGTGCGCTCATTTTCACCATGCCCCCGGAGGTCATAAATGATGCAGTTATACCCTCTGTCCAGATAGATCTGCATATATTTCAGAGACCCGTACCGGTTATCCGTGTAGCCGTGTGTCAGGATCACATATTTATCTGAAGGCTCAGGATTTTTACAGAGCATGACATGAAGCATGTATCCGTCATAACTCAGCACAGTGTACGCCTGCTTCTCGATCTTTTCAAACCAGCTGATATCATAATGGGTCTGCTGCCAGATGTAAGCATCCGCCAGTGTCTGCCTTTTTCCGTGAACGATCACGGAAGCAAGCACCATGCTCCCGCCAGAAACCGCCGCGGCAAAAGCACCCGCCGACAGAATGGCTGCTTTTTTCAGCCTGGATTTCTTTTTCCCCATGTCAACCTCCCATGGAAACTGCAGAACAGATGAATGTTACTCACAGTCGGATTCAGCCAGAGACTGTTCACTGGTCAAAGGCATCCGAACTTCTGCATCGCGTCTTTTAATGTCTTTTTATGGGCATCTGTAAGCTCTGTAAGAGGAAGCCTCGGCGACCCCACACAGAAACCCTGCATATTAAGAGCTGCCTTGACAGGGATCGGATTCACCTCGATAAACAGCTGTTCGACCAGCGGGAGAGCTCTGAACTGAAGGTTTCTTGCCTCCTCATATTTATCTTCCAGACAGAGCATGACCATATCATGCGTCTCCTGCGGCGCCACATTGGCCAGAACCGAAATGACACCCACACCGCCAAGGGAGCAGATGGGAACGATCTGATCATCATTGCCGGAGTAGATATCCAGTTTGCCGTCGGTAAGGGACGCAAGCTTTGCCACCTGGCTGATATTTCCACTGGCTTCTTTGATAGCAACGATGTTTTTCTGGTCTTCCGCCAGGCGTGCCATCGTCTCCGGCAGGATGTTTGTGCCGGTCCTCGACGGTACATTGTAAATAATACACGGAAGCTTTGTCGCCGAAGCGATCTTCCGGTAATGTGCATAGAGACCATCCTGGGTCGCTTTATTATAATACGGCGTAACCAGAAGAACGCCGTCTGCCCCGAGTTTTTCTGACTCTTCAGACATCATGACGGCATGTGCCGTATTATTGGACCCGGTACCTGCGATCACCGGGATCCTGCCTTTTGTCACCTCTACAGAAAACCGGATCGCGTCCAGATGTTCCGGGTCGTCCAGTGTCGGTGCTTCTCCCGAAGTACCGCATACAATGAGGGCATCCGTGCCTCCCGCGATCTGAGCCTCGATCAGCTTTTCCAATGACTCGTAATTGATCTCACCGTTCTCTTTCATCGGCGTGACCAGCGCCACACCTGAACCTTTAAAAATAGACATTAAGACTCCTTTCCTGTATCAAAACCTCCTGATCAGCTGCGAAACTCTCTGCACCGATTGAATGGCATGAATTTTCAAACGTGCATCCCATGTACATGGAGGCTTTCTTCCGTCTGAGTATATCATCCGGATACCATATTGACAAGACAGAGAAATACGCCGGGCGTCCCAATGTCATTACGTCCGGCATTCCGGACGCCCGGCAGGAATTGTCCATAGTGTCGTCAGACCCGTGGCCGGAGTCATAGAAAATGCTGCGCCGCCTGTCAGCAGGTGCCTCCACAAACTCGCATTCGCTCAAACAGTGCTCCGGCACCTGCAGCTATGCTCGCATTTTCTGTGCCTCCGGCCAGGGGTCTGCCGTCTCTATGGACAATTCCTGCCGGGCTGTTCGATGGTAAAAGCTAAACTTAATGACATTGCGGGCGTCCCAATGTCACTACGTCCGGCATCCCGGACGCCTTCTCATCTTGACAGAAAGGACATTTGCGTGTAGTATACAGTCAACGGATACAATTCCTACTGTTTTACTATGTTTTCGGGTGACAACGCCGCCCCATGGAAAGGATACCTGATCTTATGAACACTTTAGAAGAAAAACTTGCCGCGCTGAAAAAAGATCTGAAAGAAATGGGATCTGTCGCCGTAGCCTTTTCGGGCGGGGTAGATTCCACTTTCCTTTTGAAAACCGCACACGAGGTACTTGGTGATCAGGCTGTCGCGATCACTGCTTCTTCCTGCTTTTTTCCGGAACGGGAGCGGACAGAATCCCTGGAATTCTGCAAAACTGCCGGCATACGTCATTTGATGATCGAGACCAACGAACTGGAGGTCGAGGGGATCCGGGAGAATCCTGCCAACCGGTGCTATCTCTGCAAAAAGGATCTTTTCCGTAAGATCATCGACCTTGCCCGTGAGAATGGGATCGTGAATGTAGCGGAAGGCTCCAACATGGACGATACTGGAGATTACCGTCCCGGACTACTGGCCATTTCGGAGCTGAATGTCAAAAGCCCGCTCAGGAAGGCGGGGCTTTACAAATCCGAGATCCGGGAGCTCTCCCGGCAGATGGGCCTTCCTACCTGGGAAAAACCTTCCTTTGCCTGTCTCGCTTCCCGGTTTGTCTATGGCGAGACCATCACAGAAGAAAAGCTTGCCATGGTGGACCAGGCAGAGCAGTTTCTGATAGACATGGGACTTAAGCAGATACGTGTCCGCATTCATGGCACCCTGGCCCGCATAGAGGCCATGAATGACCAGATCCCCTTCCTCGCCCAGCCGGAACGGGCCGGCAAAATTTCCGCTTTTCTTAAATCTCTCGGATTTTCCTATGTGACCCTGGACCTCCAGGGCTACCGCACCGGAGCGATGAACGAAACGATTGAAAAAAACAAGTGAGATGCCCGTTTATCCTCACATATTCGATGAGGCGAGCATGGCGGCCACGTCAGGCTTTTCACACAAAAAGCGGGGATGTTCCCGCCTGGCAGCCTTAAAAGGTCTCCCGGCAGAACATCCCCGCTCTATTTAACGATGTCTATTTAACGATGATCATTCAACAATTACCAGTCCATCGCCTCGATGGCTGCTTTTTCGATGGCAAGGCCGGCTTTGTATCTTTCCGTAAAGGTCTCAAACCCTGCTACTTCTTCCGGTGTCGGCGCGATCGTGCTGCCGGAAAGGTTTGCAAAGATCTCTTTTTCCAGATATTCTTCCAGCGTCTCGCTCTTATCTTCCCTTAACAGGAACGCTGCCAGAAGTGCTACGCCCCAGGCGCCGCCTTCGCTTGCGGTATCCATTACGGTAACCGGCGCGTTCACGGCTGCCGCCAGATATCTCTGCCCGACGCCCTTTGTCTTAAAGAATCCGCCGTGCCCCATGATGCGGTCGATCTTGACATCTTCATCCTTAAGAAGGATATCCATGCCCATTTTTACAGCGCCAAGAGACGTATAAAGATGAACCTTCATGAAATTCTTCAGATTGAAATTGCTGTTCGGAGTACGAAGGAAGGCCAGACGTCCTTCATTGATCATGGTGATATTCTCTCCGGAATAGTAGCCGTAAGCCAGAAGGCCGCCGCAATCCGGATCGCCGTCCAGGGTATTGGTGTAGAGCTTTTCAAAAATGGTTCCCATATCCACATCCTGCCCCATCAGAGCAGAATATTCCTGGAACAGCTTCACCCATGCGTTCAGATCGCTGGTGCCGTTGTTCGCGTGAGACATGGCCACAGGATATCCGGTAGGTGTTGTTACCATATCGATCTCACGGTATACTTTGGAAAGCTGTTTTTCCATTACCAGCATCGCAAAGGTACTGGTTCCCGCGGAAACAT
>CACZPF010000504.1 GCA_902782975.1 uncultured Lachnospiraceae bacterium | reverse complement strand
CTGAAGCAAACGGCATCGAATAAGAAGCATACGGTATATAGATGTCCGGATATCCGGCGGTCTGCAGAAGGATATGCCGGAATATTCGAATAAGACTTTCTAAATGTACCAGTGTCCGGGCAGGGAACGCTTACCAGGTCTCTGCCCGGTTCTTAATCTCCCGGTATTTATTCCCGGCCGGAAAACGAGGGAAGAATGCCGGCAGTCATTATGAGGAGAAAGCGTATGGCTAAAGCAGTATACAAGCAGAAGATGTCTCCTGCAAGACGCAAGTCCCTTCTGAAAAGGTCCATCCCTATTTACCTGATGGCGCTGCCGGGACTGCTTTATCTCTTTATCAACAATTATATGCCTATGCCGGGTATCGTGCTTGCTTTTAAGAACTATAAAGCAAAAGACGGGATTTATGGCTCGAAATGGGCCGGCCTGAAAAATTTCCGGTATCTTTTCTCTACGCAGGACGCTTTTGTCATCACGAGGAATACCATCTGCTATAACCTGGTATTCATTGTTGTCAATACCTTCTTTGCGGTTCTGGTCGCCATCATCTTGTCGGAGCTGGTTGCCAAAATTAAAAAATTCTATCAGTCGGTGATCCTGCTGCCGTATCTTCTGTCGGCCGTTATTATCAGTTACCTGGTATTTGCCTTTTTGTCGGCTGAAAATGGTTTTGTAAACAATACGATCTTAAAGAGCCTGGGCATCGATCCGATCTCCTGGTATCAGGAGAAAAAATACTGGCCGTTTATCCTGGTATTTGTAAATCTCTGGAAGGGTATCGGTTATAACTGTATCATTTATCTGTCTACCATTATCGGCATTGACCGTGGATATTACGAAGCGGCTGCCATCGATGGTGCCACCAAGTGGCAGCAGATTTCCAGGATCACGCTCCCGCTGCTCCGCCCGACCATTATCATGCTGACGCTGATGGCGATCGGCCGTATCTTCTATTCTGATTTCGGCCTGTTCTATCAGGTTCCCCAGAACTCCGGCGCTCTGTATTCGGTGACGAATACCATCGATACCTATGTATACCGGGGACTTCTGGAACTGGGTGATATTACCATGTCGGCCGCAGCCGGCGTGTATCAGTCACTTGTCGGGTTCATTCTGGTTCTTGCAGCGAACCTGACCGTTCGCAGGCTTGATCCGGACAGTGCCCTGTTCTAAGGAAAGGAGGAGATCTTATGCATAAAATAGGACAGGAAAAAAGATTCCAGATATTCGGCCACATTGTTATGGCGATCATCACATTGTGTGCGATTCTGCCGCTCCTGCTTCTCCTCATTTCTTCGATTACGGACAACGATGTCCTGATCCGGAACGGTTATTCGTTTATACCGGAAAAAATCAGCTTTTATGCTTATGAGTATATCTTTACGAGTGGCAATTCAGTTGTTCACGCCTATATGATATCGATCATCCTGACCATCGTCGGCACACTTCTGGGGCTTTCGATCACAACGCTGATGGGGTATGCGCTTTCCAAACCGTTTCTGCCGGGAAGAAATGTCCTGACCTTTATCGTATTCTTTACCATGTTGTTTAACGGCGGTCTTGTGCCGACCTATATCAACTATTCCAATGTATTTAATATTAAGAATACGTTTTTTGCACTTCTGGTTCCCGGACTTCTGATGAATGCTTTCAATGTTCTGATGATGAAGTCTTATTTTGTGACGGGTGTACCGGATGCACTGCTGGAAGCAGCCTATATCGACGGAGCTACTGAGTTCAGAGCTTTCTTCAGCATAGCGCTTCCTCTGGCAAAGCCAATCGTGGCCACGATCGGTCTTTTTATCGGAATCGGCTACTGGAACGACTGGATGAACGGTTATATTTATCTGACAAAGAGGACGGACCTGTATTCGATCCAGAATCTTCTGAACCGTATGATCCAGAATATCCAGTTCCTGATCCAGAATGCGAGCACCATTTCCAATGCAGGACAGGGGCTTGCTTCCATCCCCAGTGTATCTGTCCGTATGGCGATGGCTGTGGTCGGTGTGCTGCCGATTATTATCGTATATCCCTTTATTCAGAACAACTTTGTAAAAGGTATCACACTTGGCGGCGTAAAAGGATGATACTGTTTTCTGAAAGATATAAAAGCCTGTCGGGAATACCCGGCAGGCTTTTTTCAGGCACGAGAGGGCCGACGGTTTCGTTTGACAGTAATTGGTGTGAATGCTACAATATTATGTAAATCAGCGCTTTCTGATGTTTGACAATGGATGATTGGCGTATTACAGGGAGGTTACGAATATGAGACGATGGTGCGCCGGGGTCCTCTGCACGGCTTTGGCCTTTACGGGGGCATTGCCTGCCGGTGCAGAAGAACAGATTCCCGAAGAGATCTTAGTCTGTGACGAAGTAAACAGCATAGAGGAAGAAAAGGACCTGCTGCTGGAGATGAGTTCCGCAGAAGATCAGAGCCTGGCGCCGGAGATGAGTTCCGCAGATGATCAGAGCCTGGCGCCGGAGACGGGTCCGGAAGAAGAACAGGACCTGATGCCGGCAGTCCATATCGAGGAAGACACGGAAATCTCTGATCTTTCCGGCGAGAAGGAGGATGCTGAGGAGAGGGTGGATCTATCTCCGGAGATGACTGATGCAGAGGAAGAAGAACGATCCGATGACGCCGGGGAAGTGCTCCTGACAGTTATGGTCCGTTCAGACAACGATGAAACAGAAACAGAGTACGGGGACAAAGTTTATATCCTGAACGACGACGGTGGAACGCTGCAGAGAGTGCTGATCGAGACTTACAGGATCTCGGACGGGAATGAAGATCTGGTCATGATTTCCTTCTGGGACCGGGAGGGCTATTGGGGATATATTGATCCGGAGGATGAAGAGCCGCATTACCTTGTTGAAGAAGGTCTGTACGGACTGATGGGAGACGATATTTGGAATATCGAGGTGACAGATGAATCTTCCGGAATGACGCAGGGAGCCGGCGGATACCGCCTGTATTATGAGGACGGGGCAGGAGACTGGGCATATTTCCTTACCGCTGCAGACGTATATGCAGGCCTTCCGCAGACCGAAGCAGCTTCCTATGATCCGGAACTGCCGGCGGAATTTTATATCGGTGTCATGGGCGACCACGGCAGGCATGCAGGCCTTACACAGATAGATGGCGCATATTATTATCTGAACGCGGATGGCACCATCGTCATGAATCAGGTCATGAACATTGACGGCTATACCTATCATTTTGGAACCGACGGAAAATGTACATCTAGGACCGAGTTCAGGGAAGCCGGATGGGAGCTGTTTTCAGACGGGACCTGGCACTGGCGCAATGCAGATGGGACGTATATCGTCAACAACGGTTTTTACCTTCTGGATGAGGACTGGTATTATATCAGTAAAAGCGGTGCCAGAAAGCATGGAT
>CACZPF010000503.1 GCA_902782975.1 uncultured Lachnospiraceae bacterium | reverse complement strand
GCGCTTCCGTCTCTTTTTCGACTGTCTGGCCGTTTTTCCGGACTTCCTCTTTTTCTTTCAGCAGAGCTTCCAGTCCCTCTTCCAGAGAGCGGGAAATGTCTTCATCCTCCACCTCAGCAGGATCCACCGTCTGTTCTGCCTGAAATGCGGCTGCCTTCTTCTCCAGATCCGCCGCACCTGCCCGGGCAGGCAGAAAAACCAGGCCGGCCGCAGACAAAACGCTCAGACAGAATACCATTTTTTTAAAACAGCATATCCGGCCAGGTAAGTATCTCACGTGCGATCACTTCCTCATAATCTCCTTCGATGTCCCGGCTGCGTCCGGCTTCAAACACATTTGTCTCCGCACCCCAGACATGGTCACAATATTCCCATACATGGTAGCGGAGGCCCCGAAAATCAAAGTCGAGGCTTCCGCACCCATCTTCTTCTGTGTACTGAAAATGAATCTTCTTCTGATCCAGAGCATTCTGAATTTTACTTAATCTCATGGTTACTCTTCTTTTATTCTGTTTTCACTATAACCTGTCTTTATTTTGTAATACCGGCACGGATCGCTTCATCCGCCACTGCTTTCGCGACTACTTTTGCAACTCTTTCATCAAATGCATCCGGAATGATATATTCCGGGTTCAGATCCTTCTCGTCAATGAGGGAGGCAAGCGCCTTGGCTGCCGCCATCTTCATCTCTTCCGTGATCGCCTTTGCCCTTACATCCAGCGCTCCTCTGAAGATTCCGGGGAAGATCAGGACATTATTGATCTGGTTCGGGAAATCCGATCTTCCGGTGCCGATGATACGGGCGCCGGCAGCCCTGGCTTCGTCCGGCATGATCTCCGGCGTCGGATTTGCCATGGCAAAGATCATGGGATCCGCGTTCATGCTGCGAACCATATCCTGTGTAACGCTCTTCGGCGCAGAAACACCGATAAAGATATCCGCCCCTTTAAGAGCATCTGCAAGGGTTCCGGATTCCTGAGCAGGATTTGTGATTTCTGCCATCTGTTTTTTAACAGGATTATTAGCTGTCTGCCTGTTGATAATTCCCTGACGGTCGCAGAGGATCACGTTCTTAAACCCATAGTTGATCAGAAGACGGGCGATCGCGATGCCTGCTGCCCCGGAGCCGTTCAGTACGACCTTACAATCCTCTGCCTTCTTACCTGTAAGCTTCAGGCCGTTGATAATGGCAGCCAGAACAACGACTGCCGTTCCGTGCTGGTCATCGTGGAAGACCGGAATATCCAGTGCCTCCTTCAGTCTGGCTTCGATCTCAAAGCAGCGGGGAGCCGAAATATCTTCAAGGTTAATACCGCCGAATGTCGGTGCCAGACGGATCACTGTTTCGACGATCTCATCCGGATCCTTGGTATCCAGGCAGATGGGGAAAGCGTCCACATTGCCGAACTCTTTGAAAAGGATGGATTTCCCTTCCATAACCGGCATCGCGGCTTCCGGGCCTATGTCGCCGAGGCCGAGGACCGCCGTCCCGTCCGAAACCACCGCCACCAGATTTCCTTTGGCTGTATAACGGTAAACATCCATTTTATTGGCGGCGATCTTACGGCAGGGTTCTGCTACACCCGGTGTATAGGCAGTACTTAAATCATCCCGTGTTTTTACCGTAACTTTTGAACGGATTTCTACTTTTCCTTTATTCTCTTCGTGAAGTTTCAGGCTGAGCGCATTGTAGTCCATATGTTTTTCCTTTCTATATGGGTCTTGTGTAATGGGTCTTGTGTAATGGGGTTTGTGTCTTTGTACCGGTTTTTGCTGCCTTTAGAATCTTTCCTATCTTATCATAAAACATAAATTCTATCAACCTCTTTAAACTCTCTCTGCTTTCGGTTATAATGGCGGAGAAAGAAAAACAGGGAGCAGAACTGCCAGCATGGGTGCGCCGGATGCACCATGAAAGGGGATACCATGAATTATATTTACGAAACGCACAGCCATACATCCGAAGCCAGTGCCTGCGGCATGGTCGCCGGAAAGGATTATATCACATACATGAAACAGAAAGGTTACAGCGGCATGATCATCACCGATCACTTCTTTAACGGGAATTCCTGCGTTCCCAGGTCTCTGCCGTGGAAGGATCGTGTCGATCTGTACTGCAGCGGATTCGACCATGCTTTCGAAGCCAGCCGCGGACGGCATTTCAGTGTATTCTTCGGTATCGAGTTCAATTTTGAAGGAGATGAATACCTTCTCTACGGTGTCGATAAATCCTGGCTTCTGGAACAGGGGGATATTCTGACAAAATCCCGGAAAGAAGTATATACCCGCGTCCATCAGGGAGGCGGGATCATGATCCAGGCCCATCCGTACCGGGAACGCGGCTATCTGAAAGATATCCGCCTGACCCCGTCCGTAAGTGACGGAATCGAGATCTACAATGCGGCAAACGGGGACCACCAGAACGTGCGGGCGCTCGCCTACGCAAGAGATCTGCAAGTTCCCGTAACTGCCGGATCAGACATCCACTATTTCCATGACAAACCCCTGGGCGGCATGATGTTCAGCTCCCGCCTGGAATCCACAGCCGAATTTGCAGAACAGGTCATGGCAGGCAGCGGCGTCCCGGTTTCTCTCCAGAACGGAAATGTCATTCCTGTGTATGAACTGGACGAAATGAAAGAAGAAATCACGGAACCCGGGCTCGAAGTCCTCTTTATGACCGGCACCGAACCCATGCCCGCAAAATAAACAAACTCCTTCTTACATCGCACAGTACTTACATCGTACAGTATTT
>CACZPF010000502.1 GCA_902782975.1 uncultured Lachnospiraceae bacterium | reverse complement strand
CAGCATCTGCTGCTCGCCGCCGGAAAGCGTACCGGCCCGCTGATTTTTACGTTCCTCAAGGCGGGGGAACCGGCGGTAGACCGCCGAAAGCGTCTCTTCGATCTCTGATTTATCCTTGCGGGTATAGGCACCCATTTTCAGATTATCATAAACACTCAGGGCAGAGAACACCCTCCGTCCTTCGGGCACATGTGCAATTCCCAGAGACACGATCTTGTGGGCAGGTGTTCTGGTAATATCCTTTCCCTCAAAGACGATGGAACCCTGCTTTGCAGAAAGAATGCCTGTCACTGTCTGGAGAGTGGTGGTCTTACCCGCTCCGTTTGCGCCGATCAGAGCGATGACTTCTCCCTGATCGACTTTAAAGGAGACTCCCTTCAGGGCATGGATCACACCGTAATAAACGTGCAGATTATTTACTTCCAGCATTGCCATTTTCGCCGTCTCCTCCTATTCACCAAGATATGCTGTAATAACCGCCGGATCCGACAGAACTTCAGATGTCTCTCCCTGGCAGAGAACTCTTCCGAAATTGAGCACCGTCAGCTTTTCACAGATACCGGCCACAAGTTTCATGTCGTGTTCGATCAGGAGGATCGTCATATCGAAATGATCCCTGACAAAGCGGATGGTATCCATCAGTTCAGCCGTCTCATTAGGGTTCATGCCGGCAGCCGGCTCATCCAGAAGCAGAAGCTTCGGGTCTGTTGCAAGAGCCCTCGCAATTTCAAGCTTACGCTGCTTGCCGTATGGCAGATTGCCTGCTTTTACGGCCGCTTCCGAGGCAAGGCCGAAAACATCCAGGATCTCCATGGCCTTCTGATTCATCTCGTTTTCTGTTCTGTGATACTTCGGAAGCTTCAGGATGCCCGTCAGCACCGAATAAGATTTCTGATTGTGAAATCCTACTTTTACATTATCGAGCACCGGCATATCTTTAAAAAGCCGGATATTCTGGAAGGTACGTGCGATCCCGAGACGGTTGACTTCTACCGTGTTTTTCCCGGTGATATCCACGCCGTCCAGCCGGACGATCCCTTCATTTGGTTTATATACGCCGGTCAGAAGATTGAAGACCGTCGTCTTACCAGCTCCGTTCGGACCGATCAGCCCGTAAAGCTGTCCTTTTTCAATCGTCACATTAAAATCATCTACTGCATGCAGACCGCCAAAGGAAATCGACAGCCTGCTGACTTCCAGCATTGCCATACGATCAGTCCTCCTCTCCGGTACGTTTTTTTCTGCCGAACGGCAGACGTTCCATCATACGTTCCCGCCAGGAAATTGCAGCGGGAGCCCAGTTAAAGAGCATCATAGCGATCAGGATCACAGCATAGATGAGCATCCGGTACGCTGAAAGCCCGCGGAGCATTTCAGGCAGAACCGTCAGAATAACAGCTGCTATTATCGATCCGCGGATGTTGCCGATCCCGCCCAGTACCACAAATACCAGCACCAGGATGGACGTATTATAGTCAAATTTCGCTGTGCTTAAGGATGCAAGATTATGAGAATAAAGAACACCCGCAGCACCTGCAAGGGCCGCTGAAACCGCGAAGGCAAGAAGTTTGTATTTTGTCACAGGAATACCGATCGATTCTGCAGCGATCCGGTTGTCCCTGGTGGACATGATCGCACGTCCTGCCCGGGAATTCATCAGATTCTGTACGATAAAAAGAGTGATGATGATCAGAACGACCCCTGCTGTAAAGGTTGAAAGGCGGGGTGTCCCGGAAATTCCCAGAGCACCTTTGATGATCTGCTTTCCATCCGGCCCCATATTCAGATCCATGGCACTCTTTGTAGAAATATGGATGCCATTGCTGTCCACACCGGCATAGAGAACATTGATCAGGTTCTTAATGATCTCCCCGAAAGCCAGCGTCACGATGGCCAGATAGTCGCCCTTCAGCCGGAGAACAGGAACACCGATCAGAATACCGAACAGGCCGGCTGCTGCAGCGCCTACTATGATCGCCAGGATCAGGCGGAACCAGTTTGGAAGCCCGTCCCCGTAAGCATTGGTAAAAAAGGAACTGGCATATGCTCCGACACACATAAACCCTGCATGTCCAAGACTTAATTCACCCGAGATACCGACCACCAGATTTAGCGAAACGGCGGCGATCACATAGACACAGACCGGTACAAGAAGGCCTTTCAGAAGGCTTGAAATGTGCCCGGTACTTACAAGAGACTGCATGACAATGTAGGCAGCGAGCACGATTCCATAGGTGATCAGATTGCCTCTGCGGGTAGAAGACTGTATTTTTTTTATGATCTCTGCTGATTGATTATTTTGATTCATGCCGGCCACCTTATACTTTCTCCTGGATGTTCTTTCCAAACAATCCACTGGGTTTTACAAGTAATACCACGATCAGCACGCCAAAAACGATCGCGTCTGCAACCTGGGTAGAAATATAAGCTTTTCCCAGAACCTCGATCACTCCGAGCAGAATGCCGCCCAGCATGGCGCCGGGAATCGATCCTATACCGCCGAATACAGCTGCCGTAAAGGCTTTGATACCGGGCATGGCCCCGGTATAAGGACTGACAATAGGATAAGCGGAGCACAGCAGTACTCCCGCGACAGCTGCCAGACCGGAGCCGATCGCAAACGTAAGAGAAATCGTGGCATTTACATTGACACCCATCAGCTGGGCCGCATCTCTATCCTCTGATACTGCCAGCATGGCATGACCCGGTTTTGTTTTGTTGACGAAAAGCGTCAGGCTCACCATGATGATCACACTGACGAGGATCGTTACGATCGTGGTCCCGCTGATATTCAGCTGCCCGTCCGCCAGTGAAACAGACGGAAAACTGACCACATTGACGAAGGTTTTTCCGCCGGCGCCAAAAATCAGGAGTGCAAGGTTCTGCAGAAGGTAGCTGACGCCGATGGCCGTGATTAAAACCGCCAGAGAGGAGGAAGCCTTTCGAAGCGGTCTGTAGGCAACCATCTCGATGGTGATGCCAAGCAGGGTACAGGCAGCCATCGATACGAGCACAGCCGCGATCGGCGGCGCACCTGTCTTTGTCAGCATCATCAGAGCCACATAGGCTCCTACCATGATTACATCTCCATGGGCAAAGTTCAGCATTTTGGCAATTCCGTAAACCATCGTATACCCAAGCGCTATGATGGCGTAAACCGCTCCCAGGCTGATTCCGTCCTTTAAATATGTAATAAAACTCATGCAAGCACCTCTACTGAAAAAAGTGAAGGGGGACGCCCAGTTTCCAAAATGGTGGCCGTCCCCCAAGTCAACCTCTGACTGCTCCGTCGGGAACTGTTCTTTTCTGTCCTGTGTCCAGTTCCATCCGGAACTATTTATTCCGTCAGTTTCTATACCAGATCATCTGATCCGGTATCTATATTGTCTGCATTTGTATAAGCCATCCGGAAGAATATCTGTCATTACATCGGCACATATTCACCGTCTGTGATCACAACAGCCTTCGGTTCCTTGTTCGGCTCGCCGTCCGCGCCCCAGGTGATCGTGCCGGTCAGGCCTTCCAGGGTGATATTCTGCATGGAAACCTTGAGGGCTTCGCAGATATCGGAAACACTCATATCCGGTGTGACCCCTGCATCTTCCATGGCAGCCTTGATGGCATAGATCCCATCATAGGCATCTGCCGCAAACTGGATCGGAACAAGTCCGTCATTAGCTTCCTTGTAAGCCGCTACAAATTTCTGTGTCAGCTCATCCTCGGCATTCGGGGTGAACGGTGTAAGAAGCATAACGCCTTCTGCCAGAGAAGTGTCAAAGTTTTCGATGGCAAGAAGTCCGTCCAGACCATCGCATCCGAAATAGGAAGGATGATAATCCATATCGGCAGCCTGCTTCAGGATCAGAGAAGCGGGTTCGTAGTAGATCGGAAGGAAGATCATTTCCGCGCCGGCATTCTTTGCAGCATTCAGCTGAGTTCCGAAATCGGTGCTGTCGCCCAGGAATGCTTCGGAACTTACGATCTCAAGACCATGATTCGGAGCTTCCGCGGTAAAGTTTTCGGTAATACCTACAGAGTAGGGATCATCGCCCTTGTAGATGATACCGATCTTGGTGGCCAGCTGATGGTCGCCGATATACTCTGCGGATTTGGTTCCCTGGTTCGGGTCGGAGAAGCAGACACGGAAAGCATTGTCCCCTGCAATCGCCTCTACTGCTGTTCCGGAGGGAGTAAGAAGGAACATGTTATCGTTGATCGCTTCGGCAAGAACTGCGATACAGGGAGCTGACGTTACCGTTCCCAGAAGGACCTGCATGCCCTGATCTTTCAGTGTATTATAGGCGTTGACGGAAGTCTCCTGATTGTGTACATCATCTTCCATACGGAAGTCGATCTGCGCTCCGTTGATACCGCCGGCTGCATTGATCTCTTCCACCGCTACTTTGGCGCCGTTCTCGACTGCTGTGCCATAAGCTGCCGCGCCGCCGGTAAGCGGCCCGATCCCGCCGATCACAAATACATCATCTGCAAATACAGAAGCCGGTGCAACAAGAGAAGCCATCATAGCTGCCGCTGCTGTTACGCTGATAAGTCTTGTCCATTTCTTCATAATAATCATTTCCTCCTTTTGAAATTGTCTTACAAATTGATATTGTCTTACAAAACAAAAGCCAACTGGACCTCCAGCCGGCTTTGGCTTCCTCTGACTTTCATCCTTTAGTACTTTAATAGGCAAATTATAGCATTACCCAAATATGAATGCAAGTAGGAATTGTCAGATTTTTAAAATAAAACGCTGCTATTCACGGCACTCTGTGCCAGAAGAGCCCGCAGGGCGGGAATTCCGAATGTCCTTAAGGGACCGTAAACAGAAATAATAAACCGGGGCAGGTCCTGTGAGAGCCACCCCGGTTATTTTCGAAATAATATTCTGATTCAAATATATTTTTTGCAGATGCTTTTTATGCGATCGCCTTTTTTGCGATCTCAGCCAGTGCGGTGAAGCCTTCCGGATCGTTCACTGCCATCTCGGAGAGCATCTTGCGGTTGATATCAATGTTGGAAACCTTAAGGCCGTGCATCAGTTTGCTGTAGGAAAGGCCGTTCATTCTGGCTGCTGCATTGATCCGGGCGATCCACAGCTGACGGAACTGACGTTTTTTCTGCTTTCTGCCTGCATAGCTGCTGGCCAGCGCACGCATGACAGACTGCTTGGCGATTCTATACTGTTTGGAACGGGCTCCTCTGTATCCCTTTGCCAGTTTTAAGGTACGGTTATGTTTTTTCTTTGCGTTCAAGCCGCCTTTGATTCTTGCCATTTTTTATATCCTCCTGTTCACATTCTTCTATTATTGAATCTTTCATCCGTTAATTGAATCTCAGTCAGCCGTGATTAAAGATAAGGCATTGCCTTTTTCATGTTCTTAACGTTTGTAGAATCAACAACAGTAGACTTTCTCAGATTTCTCTTTCTCTTCTGAGACTTCTTGGTCAGGATGTGGCTCTTGTATGCTTTGTTCCGGACAAGTTTTCCGGTTCCGGTCTTTTTGAAACGTTTCGCTGCTGCTCTACATGTTTTAATTTTTGGCATATCTGTTTCCTCCTTTG
>CACZPF010000501.1 GCA_902782975.1 uncultured Lachnospiraceae bacterium | reverse complement strand
TCCCATTACAAGGCTCAAAACAAGAGCCGCCGCTCTTTTCTTCATTTTCTTTCTCCCTTATCCTTTTATCTGCTTTACTTCTTCCTGTTATTCTCCGAGACCGTCTTCAATGACAGAGACCAGCGCTGAGAGCGCTTCCTCCTCGTCTGTTCCATCACATTCAAGTTCGATCTCATCCCCCCGTTTTACACAAGCTCCCAGTACGCTTAATACACTCTTGGCGTTCGCTGTCCCGCCTTCATAGTTAAAGGTGATCAGTGATTTGAATTTCATGGCTTCCTTGCAAAGGTTTCCGGCAGGTCTCAGATGCAGACCCGTAGGATTTTTTATGATAATTTTCTGACTGACCATACTCCGCTCCCCTGTCCTTAATTGTCTTTTGCCGTTGAAACCTTGGAAATCGTGACCTCTGTCGTTACTTTTTCCACCAGTTCATACCCCTCAGGCAGAATGATCTTTACCGGTACAGAATAATTTCCTTCTTCTTTTCCTGAAACATCGATGGAGGCTTCCAGAGATGCCTCATCAAAATCCTCGATCTCCCCATCTGTAGAACGGACCCTTATTTCAACCTTGTCCACATCAAAAGCCAGCTGCATATTGTCCGCCTTGTTGTTTACCTTGATCCCGCTTGTAGGAATGGTAAAACGTCTGCTTTCATCAGGAAGAACATTGACGCTGATCATGACTTCATCACTGGAGCCGCTGGTCAGCTTAATTCCCTCCGGAAGCATCTGCGTAATATTTACCTTTGTCTCGACATCCCTGTCTGCGCCGGAAATATTCAGGGAATCATCCTCGATCGGAATGACATTTCCCTGCTGCCTGAGCTCTTCCAGCTCTTCGGCAGATCCGGCCACACTGACTGTCTCGGGAACCGTGGTCACACTGTCTACAACAAACCCCGGTGCAGGCTCTCCCGAATAGTTGATCGACAGCCGTACGTTGGACCGGACTCTCCAGAGCTTTGTCGCAACCGTCACCCTGCCGTCATTTTCTATCCGCAGATTGCTCATGGAAATAGTTGAGAGCGCATCTCCGTTTTTGTCCGTGATCGTCAGATTTGCCACATCTGTCCGGTCCTGTGTTGTCCCGTCCAGGTTTACGTTTGCAGTAACTTTATCGATCCTGCGGATCAGAGACTGGGGTCCGGTGATCCTGACTTTATCAGGGCTCACCGTCTGTGTGCCGACCTCGTACCCTCTTCCCGCCTTGCTGTCCCCGTTGGAAACAGCGACCATATACTCATTGCTGACCTTATCTTCCAGCGTTACACTGTAATTCTGGGGCCAGACCGTGATCCTCGCCGACGGAATACCGCTGCACTGGGCAGTAATCGGTATCATGACAGGATTTGTCTCCAGACTGACTGCCTGCTGCAGATCAGCCGTCAGATGAATATCCGTCGCCAGGATCCGGGAGATCGTTTTGCTCTCTCCCCGGATCGTGACCCGCACGGAAGTCTGCTCGCCGTTTTTTAAACATACCTTTCCGGTATCATCTATATATGCTTCGTTGACCAGCTCAACATTCTGAAGTGTAAAGGTCCTTTCAATGACCGGATTGTCAACATTTGCCACGATAAGCCATACCAGAATGCCGCCTAACAACGAAATGATCTTCAGCAAAAGATTGTTAGTCAGTTTTTTCTTCATGCCTGATTTTACCTTTCAGCAGCTGCCTGAGTTTCGTATCAAAAACTCTCTTATTCTGCACTTTGACAAGCGCTTCTTTCAGCGTTGCACTGCTTACATCTCTTTGAAGCCGTCCCTGCAGAGCGATCGATACCTTGCCCGTTTCCTCCGACACGATCACCGTCAGAGAATCTGTGACCTCACTGATGCCGACGCCTGCCCTGTGGCGGGTTCCCAACTGCTTGCTGAGCTCCATATTGTCTGACAGAGGGAGGTAACAGGTCGCTGCCGCTACCCGGTTGCCGCGTATGATCACTGCTCCGTCGTGAAGCGGTGTATTATGCTCAAAAATATTGATCAGGAGCTGGCTGGTCACGATGGCATCGATACTGATGCCCGTACGCTCATACTCTGCCAGAGGCGTGTCCTGCTCGATCACGATCAGAGCACCAGTCTTGACCTCTGCCATATCGAAGCAGGCCCTGACAAGCTCAGTGATCGTTTTGTCCGTAAAACGTTCGTGGATCTCTTTCCCGTTGTCAAAATGGATCAGCCGGGAAATAAAATTCTTCTGGCCGAGCTGTTCCAGCGCTTTTCTGAGCTCCGGCTGGAAAATAATGATCACTCCCATGATCATGACATTTGCCAGCCTCCCTGCGATCCATAATATCGTATTCATCCGCAGGATATAGATAATGAAGATAAAGGCCAGAACGATCAGGATCCCCTTCAGAAGAGTGTAGGCCCTGGTCTGGCGGATCCATACCATGAACTGATATACAAACCAGGAAATCAGCAGAATTTCAAGAACATCCGTGACCCCGATCATCGGAAGAGATATTCTGGACAGATTTCCGGCTATGGATGACATGACTTCCTGCACAATATCCCTCCTCTTCTATCATCAGTACAGGCCTTCAGGAACTCTTAAAGATCTTTCAGGGATTCTTCCAGTTTTTTCTCAAAATCAATTTTCTCAACATCCGCAGGAGCCTGCACAGGCGCGCTCTTTTCGGATGTTCTCTTTTTTGTTTTTTTGGAACTTCCGCGGGACCTGCTCTTTTCGTAAGAAACGACTTCTTCAGAACGTCTGTCTTCCTTACCATGGCCAGTGATCCGCTTCACGCTGCGCTCCGAGGTGGCAACCGCTGCCTTCGGAACCGCTTTTACGTAGTAATAGTACTCATCATCTTCGTATTCAAGCCGTTCGGTCCGGCTGTAGTCGCCGCCAAAAAAGAAAAATTCCATGATCAGTCCTACCACGACCGAGATGATCGTCTGGACAGCCAGCGGCGTCACAGAAAGTCTGACTTCCAGATAGAAGCTGCCTACAAACATGACCAGTACATATACAATGCCTCCGGCAATGATCGCGATCCTCCAGGCATAATCGAAAGATCTTGTGCGGATCAGATTAACCATCAGAATAACGACAACAAATGCAATGACAGTCAGCCACATAGCCCAGTTCTGGATCAGTCCGTCTGCCATCAGTTTGATCTTGGCCAGAAATGCCTGTTCGCCCTCGGAAAGCTGCTGCAGGGCTTCTGCCTGGTTTCTCAGCTGGCGGATAAAGTAATAGAAAATAACACCGCATCCTGCCGGAAATGCTGTCAGCGCGTTTCCGAGAAGGCCGCTGCCGATGGGCAGCAGGACCGGAACATCCATCATAAAAGAAAGCGGTGTACAGACGAGCACGATGCTCTGCCCGCCGGAAAACCGGAGAAACAGGATGGCAAGGAGCAGGATCAGTACCAGCATAAAAGCCGCAGCCTCGATGCACAGCCCATAAGCATGTCCCACCATGAGAATAAAGCCTGCAAATGTCATGACTACCGGCGGCATGATGCTGCTGATCAGCGCGAGAATGACGAGAACAAATATATTATTAAGCCTTGCCATGTAGCCCATGTTCTGATTGATCCAGTAAAAATAAGCCATCGCGATACCGAATTTAATGATCGGCATCAGATAAAGTTCATATTTACTGTACAGATTTTTGATCTTCTGTTTAAATTCCAACAGTGCTCTCATCCGTTACCTCCTGCCCCGCGGTCTTCTTCCGGCGGTCTTTCTTTCTTCCCGGCTGTACATCTTTTCCAGACGGGTAAGATCCTGGTAATAACCTCTGACGCTTTTTTTGGCCCGCATATACTTGATCGTATAAAGAATATACGTAAAAGCAGAATAGGCTAAAAGCACAATAACATAGCCGGCTGCCACATCCACTCCCAGCTGAAACAGATCCATTTTATGGATATTTTCCAGAAGGTAATTTCCATAGTAGGCTGCGACAGCACCTGCTACCAGGCCGTAACTGATCGTTACCAGAAAAAAGTTGCGGATCAGAGCCAGGCCGATATAATCGCTTCTGTAGTATTTACTGACCGGAAGATATTTTTTTCCCTCGGTCTTTTCGTACAGAGCCAGTTTATTCATAAGACGTACTTTCTCTTCATTTAACATAGTCTCTGACCAGCGCTCCCTTCAAAGATTTCATCTTATTATAATAACATACATCTCAAACTCTGAAAAGTCTTTTTTCTGCATCCTCACGGAGCGTTTCGGCCAGCTTCAGAATGCTTCAGTCGTTGACGGTTATTCACCGGGTCCCGGTACAATGCAGCAGGTCAGAAAGAATACCGCCGACGCGCCGGCATCTCTCAGAACGGATGCCATGGCATCGATCGTGCTGCCTGTCGTGTAAACATCATCGACCACCAGGACACAGCGGCCGCCCATAGACTGTACAGCCGCAAAAGCGCCATTCAGATTGCTTTTTCTTTCGGCAGCATCCAGCTGCTTCTGCGCTGCTGTGTTTCTGACTTTCCGGACAGCATCACTTTTTGAGGGGATGCCGGATGCCCTGCTGATTCTCTGTGCAAGATACCAGGATTGATTAAATCCCCGCATTCTCTGTTTTTTAGGATGCATCGGCACCGGGACGACAATGTCCGGGTTCCAGTCCCGGATGTCTTCCTTTGCCTCTTCCCACATAAGGTGTGAATAAAAATCCCCGTACTCCCTGCATCCGTAGAACTTAAACCGTTCCAGAGATTTTTTCCACATATCATTATAAAGAAATATTCCCCTGCCCCGGTCGTAGGTATGTTCTGCCGTCAGACATTCCCGGCAGTATTCCCGGTTCTCTTCTACAGGTCTGCCGCATTTCATGCAGAGGCTGCCCGTAAGCGGCCGGATCTTCTTTTCACAGGGGGGACATATATATCTTTTATCATCTTTCAGGATCCGGTGGCATACAGGGCAGTGCCTCGGATAGATCATATTCAGCAGTCTGTTAAGCGTTTCCTTTCTCAATGTTCCACTCAGCCTTCTTTGCTGTATTCACTTTTTGTTTCCGTGCTGAGTTCGCATATTCTCTGTGTCAGTGAACTGTATCTTTTTAACTGCTGTTCATTGCGGATCATATCACGCACGGACTCTTCGCTTCCTACGATCGTCACACATTTTTTTGCCCGGGTGACCGCTGTATACAGAAGGTTGCGGTTCAGCAGCATTTTAGGCCCTCCGAGAATGGGAAGAAGCACTGCCGGATATTCGGATCCCTGGGACTTATGGATCGTGATCGCATAGGCAAGCTCCAGATCCTCCAGCTGCTTACTGGTATAATCCGCCGCTCTTCCATCCTCAAAGACGACCCTGACCGTATCCGCGTAGGAATTGATTTCTTTGATAATTCCGGTATCCCCGTTAAAAATCCCAAAGCCTTTTTCCACAGGAATATTGTATTTTCCGGGGACCTCCCACTCCATCTGGTAATCGTTTCTGATCTGCATCACTTTGTCCCCTTCGCGGAAGAGCCGTTCTCCGGCTTCTCTTTCCTTTTTATCCGGCGCCGGGGGATTCAGATATTTCTGAAGTACCTGATTCAGCCTTTCGACGCCCAGCGGGCCCTTCCGCATCGGGGTAAGGATCTGTATTTCTTCCGGCTTTGCCTTCACATAAGGGGGAAGTTTTTCCTGGATCAGAGCGATCAGGACCCGGATAATGATATCCGGATCATTTCTTTTAAGCAGAAAAAAGTCCCTGCTTTTATTATCCATCAGGATCTGGCTGCCTTCGTTGATCAGATGGGCATTGACCACAATGTCACTCTCCTGTGCCTGACGGAAGATCTTCCGCAGCTCTACAACACAGAACGCACGGCTCCTGATCATATCCCTCAGGACATTTCCGGGTCCGACACTGGGGAGCTGATTTTCATCCCCCACCAGGATCAGCCTGGTCCCTGCCGTGACAGCAAGAAGGAGGGAATGCATCAGAAAAATATCCACCATCGACATCTCATCAATGATGATCACATCAGCTTCCAGCGGATTTTCCGCATTTCTTTCAAACCGGATGCTCTGCCTTTCTTCCTCGTTATCCGGCCTGCCGCTCAGTTCCAGCATCCGGTGGATCGTCTGTGCTTCATATCCGGTAGCCTCTGTCATACGTTTGGCCGCCCTTCCTGTAGGTGCAGCCAGGCGCATAACCGCGCCTTCTCCTTCAAAAAAACGGATGATGGCATTGATCGTTGTCGTCTTGCCTGTGCCGGGACCGCCAGTCAGAATAAAAACCCCGTTCTGGACGGACTCAATGACCGCTTTCTTCTGCATCTCATCCAGAACCAGCCCCGTCGACTTTTCAATTCCGGCAATTTTCTTTTTCATCCTCTCTTCGTCCTGAGGATACCGGACTGACAGGTCTTTCAGCATTCTTGCGGTATTCAGTTCCAGATAATAGTACTGGCTGGGATAAACGACCGTTTCGTCTTCATTTTCTCTGACCACGACCTTCCGGTCGATGGCCAGATCCATCAGATGCTTTTCCATATAGGCAGGCGCTACATCAAGCAGCGCAGAAGAACGCCGGAACAGTTCCTCCCTCGGCAGATAGACATGTCCTTCCCCGGACGCCTGCAGAAGAACATAAAGCATCCCGCTCCGGATCCTGTAGTCTGAATCCGGCTGGATGCCGATCCTCCCTGCTATTTCATCTGCTGTCTTAAACCCGACACCTGTAATATCCTCCGCCAGCCTGTAGGGATTTTCCTGCAGAATACTGTACAGCCCGTTCCCGTACTTCTGGAATATTCTGGCTCCCAGCTTCTGACTGATCCCATATTTCTGCAGATACATCATGGCATTTCGCATTTCTGCCTTTTCACGTATCTGCTGCGCAATATCTCTTGCCTTTTTGTCACTGATTCCTTTTATTTCCGAAAGGCGTTCCGGTTCTTCCTCCATGATCCTCAGCGTATCACTGCCAAAACGGCGCACGATCCTGGCCGCCATCGCTTCGCCGATCCCCTTGATCGCGCCTGACCCAAGATAACGCTCTATGGCCATGTCATCCTCCGGCTCCACCTCCTGAAAGGCGCTCACCTGGAACTGTCTGCCATATACGGAATGGGTAATAAATTCTCCCTCCGCCTTGATGCCCGCGCCGGGCGTGATATCTGCAAAAGAACCGACACAGGTGATCTCTTCCTGTTCTTTGCCTTTCACGATCATGACGGTATAGCCGTTATCCTCATTACGATACACCACATGGTCAATGTAACCTGTAATCTGCTCTTTCATGAAATGCTCCTGTTATAAATTGTCTTTCAGAAAGCCCGGCTGCCGTACGGTCTGTCACTCGATCTTTGCCATGACGTCCGCATATTTGCAGGTTCCCATCACGGCGGCAGTTCTGGCGTCTTCCGCAGTAACCGCACGCACGCCGGTCTTCTCCTCCACCAGATCGTCAATACCGCGAAGAAGAGCGCCGCCGCCCGTAAGAACGATCCCTCTGTCCATGATATCCGACGCGAGTTCCGGCGGTGTTTTTTCCAGGACTCCCTGAATAGCCTCCATGGACTGATTAGTCACATCCTTGAGGGCGATCCGGATCTCCTCCGAAGAAAGGACCGTCACCTTCGGAAGCCCCGTGACCACATTGCGCCCTTTGATCTCGATGGTACGGTTTTCGCTGCTCTCGGAAGCGCAGCCGATCTTCTTTTTTATATTTTCTGCCGCGTCCTCACCGATAAACAGGCTGTGCCTGTTCCGGATATAAGTCATGATGGCATGGTTAAAATTATCTCCGCCCACTTTGACAGAGTTCTGGACTACCACGCCCCCCATGGATAGCACCGCTACGTCCGTGGTGCCCGCGCCGATATCCACGATCATATTGCCAAAAGGCTTTAACAGGTCGAGACCGACGCCGATCGCCGCTGCCAGAGGCGCCTTTGCCAGATAGACTCTTCTTGCGCCAGACTGGTAGGTCGCTTCCTCCACAGCTTTTTTCTCTATTTCGGTAATTCCTCCGGGGACACAGATCGTGATGCGGGGTTTTCGAAATGCCCTTGGCCCCATGGCCTTGCCGATAAAGTACTTCAGCATTTTCTCAAGGACAACGTAATCCACGATCACACCCTGGCGGATCGGCCATATGATCTCCATGTTTGAATTCAGGTGACCCGTCATCTGTTTGGCTTCCTCGCCAATGGCCCGGATCCTCTGTGTATTCTTGTCATAGACCACCACCGAAGGCTCGGCCAGAACGATTCCTTTTCCGGACGTGGCCACCAGGCAGTTTCTTGTCCCCAGGTCGATTCCAATATCACTCGCAGGCATATCGTTTCCTTTCTTTTTCAAACGAAATATCCGCAGGACGTGCCTTCCGGTACATCCCGGCAGATGCCCTTTTATCGTATCCTTTACGGTTCTATTTCTGTAATATGTTCTTTTCCTTTTTGATATATATCTTTTCTTGATACATATCCTTTCTTATCTGATACATATCTTTTCTTATCTGATGCATATCTTTTCTTATTATACGCATGATCGGGATAAAAGAAAAGGTCTGCTTATGATTCCAGATATTTTTTCAGATATTGTCCGGTATAAGATTCCGGATTCCGGCACACCTCTTCCGGAGTGCCTCTGGCTATGACCGTTCCTCCCCTGTCGCCGCCCTCAGGACCCATGTCGATAATATAATCTGCCGTCTTTATCACATCCAGGTTATGTTCGATCACCACCACGGTATTTCCGCCCTCCGAGAGGCGTTTAAGAATGCTGATCAGCTTGTGAACGTCCGCAAAATGAAGGCCTGTGGTCGGTTCATCCAGAATGTAGACGGTCCTGCCGGTACTCTTTCTGCTGAGTTCCGCAGCCAGCTTGATCCTCTGGGCTTCCCCGCCGGAAAGTGTTGTGGAAGGCTGCCCCAGCCGGATATAGGAAAGTCCCACATCATAGAGTGTCTCGATCTAACGGCGGATGGAAGGAATCTTTTCGAAGAAGGGCATGGCCTCTTCCACCGTCATATTCAGCACATCATAGATGTTCTTGTCTTTATATCTCACTTCCAGTGTTTCCCGATTGTAACGTTTTCCTTTGCACACCTCGCAGGGAACATAAATATCCGGAAGGAAATGCATCTCTATCTTTATAATACCGTCGCCGCTGCAGGCTTCGCACCGGCCTCCCTTTACATTAAAGCTGAACCGTCCCTTCTGATAGCCTCTCGCCTTAGCATCTGCGGTAGAGGCAAACAGATCTCTGATCTGATCGAACACACCTGTGTAGGTCGCAGGGTTCGACCTCGGGGTACGGCCGATCGGGGACTGATCGATGCTGATGACTTTGTCGAGCTGCTTCAGGCCTTCCACATCGTCGTGTTTTCCCGCCGTGATCCGGGCATGGTTCAGGCTTCGCGCAAGATGTTTGTAAAGAATCTCGTTGATCAGAGAGCTTTTCCCGGAACCGGATACACCGGTAATGCAGGTCATTACCCCAAGAGGTATATCCACATCAATATGCTTCAGATTGTTTTCATAAGCGTTCCGGATCGTAAGAAATCCTGACGGCTCACGGCGTGTCTCCGGAACCGGGATCTTCAGCTTTCCGCTCAGATAGGCACCGGTAATGGACTGCTCACATTTCATGAGATCCTCCGCAGTCCCCATGGCCACCAGCTCTCCTCCGTGCTCGCCGGCGCCGGGACCTATATCCACGACACAGTCCGCGGCACGCATCGTATCCTCATCATGCTCCACGACGATCAGCGTGTTGCCGAGATCCCGCAGATGCATCAGGGATGCGAGCAGTTTGTCATTATCTCTCTGGTGAAGGCCGATGCTCGGTTCATCCAGAATGTAGGCCACCCCTACCAGTCCGGAGCCGATCTGGGTCGCCAGGCGGATACGCTGTGCCTCGCCGCCCGAGAGCGTTCCTGTGGCCCGTCCGAGAGAAAGGTAATCCAGGCCTACATCTGAAAGGAAACGGACTCTGGCATTGATTTCTTTTAAGATCTGCCGCCCGATCATCTGCTGCTGTTCCGAAAGCTGCATCCCGCCCAGAAAAGTGAGAAGATTCTCTACGGACAGCTGGGTGATCTCATAGATATTCTTACCGGCAACCGTAACGGCCAGGGATTCTTTTTTAAGCCTCTGCCCGCCGCACCCGGTACAGGGTGTGATCCGCATAAAGGATTCGTATTCCTGCTTCATGGTTTCCGAGGCAGTCTCTCTGTAGCGCTGCTCCACATTTTTGACCAGCCCCGGGAAGGCCACATCATAGACGCCTTCTCCCCGCTGCCCCTTATAATGAACCTTTACCACATGACCGTCTGTTCCGTTAAGCAGAATATTCCGTATTTTTTCAGGATATTTTTCGAAGGGAGTATCCAGACTGAATTTATATTCCCTGGACAGTGCGTCCAGGATCGCTCTGGTAAAACTGCCTTTTTCCGTACAGGACTGCCAGCCCGTCACAGCGATGGCTCCCTCAGCGATCGACATGGTCTGATCCGGGATCATCAGATCCGCGTCAAATTCCATTTTATAGCCCAGTCCGGCACATTCCGGACATGCTCCGAAAGGATTATTAAATGAAAAGCTCCGGGGCTCTACTTCATCCACACTGATTCCGCAGTCCGGGCACGAAAAGCTCTGGCTGAAGTTCAGATATCTGCCGTCCAGAAGATCCACCACCAGCAGTCCGTCCGCCAGTTCCAGCACCGTCTCGACAGAATCCGTCAGTCTTTTTTCGATTCCCGGCTTTACGACCAGACGGTCGACCACAATGGCAATCGTATGCTTGACATTTTTGTCGAGCGTGATCTCCTCGGAAAGATCATAGCCGATCCCATCGATCTGGACCCTGACATATCCGCTTCGTTTTGCCTGATCCAGCATTTTTGCGTGGGTTCCCTTCCGTCCCCGCACGACTGGTGCCAGCAGCTGGATACGCGTTTTTTCCGGCAGCGCCATGATCTGATCCACCATCTGGTCAACACTCTGCCGGCTGATCTCTCTTCCGCAGTTCGGACAGTGGGGGATCCCCACCCTGGCATACAGTAAACGGAAATAATCATAGATCTCCGTCACCGTTCCAACCGTCGACCGGGGATTGCGGTTGGTGGATTTCTGGTCGATGGAAATGGCGGGCGGAAGCCCTTCGATACTCTCTACATCCGGTTTTTCCATCTGCCCCAGGAACTGCCTCGCATAGGACGAAAGTGACTCCATATACCGGCGCTGCCCTTCGGCGTAGATCGTATCAAACGCAAGGGAAGACTTGCCTGACCCGGAAAGTCCTGTAAAAACGACGAACTGATCACGTGGAATGTCAACGTTCAGGTTTTTCAGATTGTTCTCATTGGCACCACGGATCCGTATAAAGTTATTTTTTGTTTTTTGTGGTGACATACTGCCTCCATGTTCACTCATCTATGAAATACCCCTGCCTGTAAAGGAAGGGGTGACATCTGCTTCCGGGTTATAAAAAGTCGGACATGATCGTATTGCTGACGTGGATGCCCGGACGGGTAAGACGGATCCATCCATCTTTTTCTTCCAGAAGTGACATATTCAGGTATTTTTTCAGGACCGGTCCGTAAACCTCTTCCAGTTCCCGGCCGAAGGCTTTCCGGAATCCCTCGCGGGAGATCCCCTGCCTGAGCCTGAGCCCCAGAAACATATACTCAGCCATGCTGTCCTGCCTGGAAAGAACCTGCCTGTCCCTTCGGACCTTCTGCAGCAGGTTTTTATCCGGCCTGTCCGAAAAAGTATCCAGATATACCTGCAGATTCCGGGTATTTCTGAAACGGGTCTCCTGATAAAGCGATGCGGCTCCGATCCCGAACCCAAGATAATCTGCTCTGGTCCAGTAGCCCGTGTTATGTCTGCACTCTCTGCCGGGCCGCGCATAATTTGAAATCTCGTACTGATGATACCCTGCCTCCCGAAGAATCCTGTATGTATCCTCATACATGGCATATTCCTCATCCTCATCCGGAAGATCCAGTTCCTGTTCGGCAAAAGGAGTTCCTTCCTCGATGATCAGACTGTAGGCGGAAATATGTTCCGGTGAGAACGCGGCGACAGTCTCCAGGTTTTCTCTCCAGACTGCGGGTGTCTGCCTGGGAATGGCAAACATCAGATCTATATTGATATTGTCAAACCCGGCACTACGGGCAGCGTCATAGCCAAACTCAAAATCTTTCCAGGTATGGATCCTTCCCAGAATGGCAAGTTCTCTGTCCTTTGGCGACTGAAGCCCGATACTTAAGCGGTTGATCCCGCTTTTTCTGTAGCTTATAAGTTTCTCTTTAGATAAAGTCCCCGGATTGGCCTCGATCGTAATCTCGGCATCCGGGGCGACTGTAAAGGTCTGTTTTATCTTCTCCAGTATCTGTTCCGGCAGATCTTCCGGCAGGATGGACGGCGTCCCTCCTCCGATAAAAATCGAAGTGACAGGTCCTGCTGCAGGTCGTGCAGATTCTATCGCCGGCTCTCCGGTTTCTGCCGCAGTCTCCCGGGCGGCCTCTGCCGCAGCCTGTATCTCGCAGCATAAAGCAGAAACATACTGCCGCTGCAGTGGCAGAGGCGCAGGACCCGACAAAAAATCACAATACGCACATTTTTTCACACAGAAGGGAATGTGCACATATATTTCCAGACCAGCTGCGGCACCTGTCATCCCGCCACCGGTCGCAGGGATATCACTTTCCATCTTTTTTTAAGGATCCTCTCTTATCTTCCCTTTGTTTCCTGGTCGATCAGATATTGATTGACAAAGATCACACCGTTCTTTTCCTCAAGTGCTTTCGGAAAATTGGTGATCGGGACCGGCGTAGCTGTGGGCGGAGGGGTAATGGTAATTCTGATCACACGTGTCGACTGCTCATCCGGCTCCTCCTTTTCCCCGCATCCGGCAGCCCCGAGGAGCAGCAGGGCTCCCGCAAGAAGGATCAATACTCTAAATCCGATTTTCAAAACATAGTCCTCTATTGTTTTTGCATTTTATTTATCATCCAGTTTCAGAACGCTCATAAAGGCTTTCTGAGGAATCTCTACGTTGCCGACCTGGCGCATACGCTTCTTGCCTTCTTTCTGCTTTTCCAGCAGTTTCTTTTTACGGGTGATATCTCCTCCGTAACATTTGGCGAGAACATCCTTTCGCATCGCCTTGACTGTCTCGCGGGCAATGATCTTACTGCCTATGGCTGCCTGGATCGGTATCTCAAAAAGCTGCCGCGGAATTTCATCCTTCAGCTTTTCACACATCCTGCGGCCCCTCTCGTAGGCTGTCCCACCATGTACAATAAAGGAAAGAGCATCTACTTCTTCCTTATTTACCAGGATATCCAGTTTGACAAGATCGCTTCTTTCATAACCCGCCAGTTCATAGTCAAGAGAAGCGTATCCTCTGGAGCGGGATTTCAGGGCATCAAAGAAATCATAAATGATCTCATTCAACGGAAGCCTGTACTTAAGAACCGCTCTCGTTTCTTCCATATATTCCATTCCGAGGTACTGCCCCCTTCTTTCCTGGCAGAGATCCATGATCGCACCGATAAACTCGGTCGTCACCATGATCTCGGCACTGACGATGGGTTCCTCCATATACTCGATCTCTGAAGGATCCGGCAGATTGGTCGGATTCGTAAGATCGATCACCTCGCCGTTCGTCTTGTGGACTTTATAGATAACACTGGGTGCAGTAGTCACGAGGTCCAGATTATATTCTCTTTCCAGCCGCTCCTGGATGATCTCCAGATGCAGAAGTCCGAGAAAACCGCATCGGAACCCAAATCCCAGGGCTACCGAGGTTTCCGGCTCGTAAAAAAGCGACGCATCATTCAGCTGCAGTTTTTCCAGCGCATCCCGAAGATCCGGATACTTTGCGCCGTCTGCGGGGTACATACCGCAGTAGACCATCGGATTTACCTTTTTGTAACCGGGCAGAGGCTCCCTGCACGGATTCTGGCTGTTCGTGATCGTATCGCCCACGCGGGTATCCCGTACATTTTTTATACTCGCCGTCAGATATCCTACCATTCCGGCCGACAGTTCTTCACAGGGGATAAACTGTCCTGCCCCGAAATAGCCTACTTCCACGACCTCGGTAGAAAAACCGGTAGCCATCATCAGTATCGGCGTCCCTTTGCGAACGCTTCCGTCCATGACTCTGAAAAAAACGATCACGCCTTTATAAGAATCATAGACAGAATCAAAAATCAGAGCTTTAAAAGGTGCATCCGGATCTCCCTTGGGGGCAGGGATCTTTGCCACGATCTGTTCCAGAACTTCCTCGATGTTCTGCCCGGTTTTGGCAGAAATCTGCGGTGCATCCTGCGCTTCCAGACCGATCACATCTTCAATTTCATTGATGACCCGCTGAGGATCCGCACTTGGAAGATCTATTTTATTTATAATAGGAAGAACATCCAGATCATGATCCAGTGCCATATAAACGTTGGCCAGCGTCTGCGCCTCGATCCCCTGGGCTGCATCCACCACCAGAAGAGCCCCGTCGCAGGCTGCCAGGCTTCGGGATACTTCATAATTAAAATCCACGTGCCCCGGGGTGTCGATCAGGTTAAAGATATATTCTTCTCCGTCCTTTGCTTTATAGATGATCCGCACCGCCTGGGACTTGATGGTGATGCCTCTCTCCCTCTCCAGATCCATATTGTCCAGGATCTGGGCCTGCATTTCCCGCTCCGTAAGAAGACCGGTCTTCTCGATGATCCGGTCCGCCAGGGTGGATTTGCCATGATCTATATGTGCAATAATACAAAAATTTCTGATTCTGCTCTGATCTGTCAAGTCAGATTCCTCCATCATAGCCGATTCTCAGTTACTACTTTATCCGGACAAGATCACCTGCATGGTCCCAATGTCATTAAGTTAGATATCCCTGACGCCCGGCAAAAGCTAAACTTAATGACATTGGCATGATCCTGTTCTGTGTTTGACTTTTTTCCGGGCATTTTTCTTGCCGGACATTTTTCCTTCCGGGCATTTTCTGCCCTTCTACTCTGTATCTGTCTGATTCCAGACCCTGGTGCGCTCCCAGTAGGCTCCCATCGACTGGCCCGGTTCACTGGTCACCTCATGGTTCAGATATTCACCAAGACCGGCGTCT
Organism: uncultured Lachnospiraceae bacterium; assembly: GCA_902782975.1. GTDB lineage: Bacteria > Bacillota > Clostridia > Lachnospirales > Lachnospiraceae > Blautia_A. The sequence continues at coordinate 1,578 of CACZPF010000501.1, read as the reverse complement.
TTCGGGTTCCAGGTACAGGCCGTCTGCAGATTCGGAAATTCCACCTCTGCATACCAGAATTCCGTAGGCAGCCCTTCGTCTACCCGGTTTACCTCCAGATGAAGCCCGTCCGGCAGTTTGAATGTACGTCGTACCTTCGGGATCAGCGGAAGACCGATCAGGTCTTCGAGCTGGTCAAAGATCTCCTTTTCCACGGAAATTTCGATTTCTTTTCGCGCTATGGTCCCCGCCGATTTAAAGCACAGAATATAGACCGGCTCCCTGCCGTTCTCTACTTCTTCACGGATACGTACCGTCGGCCGCACCGTCAGATACCCCTGGCGCATATCCTGTTCATACATCAGGGGCAGGTCCTTTTCCGGCCATCCCTGTACAAGCCATTTCCGTTCGATTTCCATAAAATATCTTCTTTCTAATTACAGTAAACTGATATGCAGCAAACCTGTGTGCAGTGAACCTATGTTCAGCAAACGCCATCATAAAAGAGTCCTGCCGTCTGCTGTAAACCAGTATTCTGGTGCATGCACCCATTTTATGGTATGCTGACAGAAATTGTCAAGACCACAATAAAGTGCATCGGGAATGAGAGGCGGCTGCGAATAGTAACAATCCTTTGTTACTGCTGACTTTTATTTTTTGTTTCTCCGGATAGTCATCTTGCAGATAGGATGTCCAAGGGAACTGAATTTTTCTTCATATTCTGTCATGACATTGCTCTTATTCAGGACCGCATCGTGGTGAAGATCCCTGGTAGACGAAATGACTTCCCACCCTGCTTCCGGCACCTCGCCAAGGGAAAAAGTGAAAAGGTCCTGATTATCCGTTTTAAACTCCAGGATCCCGTCTTCTGAAAGAATTTTGTCATATCGTTTCAGAAATACCCGGGAAGTCAGTCTTCTTTTATCATGGCGCGCCTTCGGCCAGGGATCAGAAAAATTAAGATAGATCCGTTCCACCTCGCCCTCCCCGAAAATCTCCGGCAGCTTTCTCGCATCCGTACACAGAAACCGGCAGTTATTAAAGCTTCTTCCTTCCCGCGAGAGCTCATCCGCCTTTTGAAGAGCCCGCAAAAGGACACTGTCATACATCTCGATTCCCACAAAGTTCACATCGGGATGTCCTAGAGCCATATCCATGAGAAACCGTCCTTTTCCCATGCCGACCTCGATATATAACGGATTTCCGTTCCCGAAAACCTGCTGCCACCTGCCGCAGAACTGCTCCGGTTCATGAATGACCAGCGGATGATTGCCGACCTCTTCCTTCGCTCCTGGGATATTTCTCAGTCTCATATTTCCAATCTTCTCCTGTCAACAATTATATTTCCGCCATACTCGTGAACGCAATTAAGGATCTACCGTTTCAAAATTATACATTGAGAGCGTTCACTCGTTATACAGGATACATAACGGAAGCTGTTTCCGTTATTGAGTATAAATTATAAAACAGCAGCCTTCCGGGGGCAAGTGCCAGATTGCAGGGATACATCTATATCGTTCCAATGTCATTAAGTTTAGTTTTGCCATCGAACAGCCCGGCAGGAATTGTCCATAGAGACGGCAGACCATTGGCCGGAAG